>JBDUCB010000332.1:0-33568 GCA_040003695.1 bacterium | reverse complement strand
CATTTAGCGCTACACCCGAGGGATAGCCGACCTCTTCAAACGTCCCGTCTCCCTTATTAATGTAGAGTTGCTTCGGCGTGGAATCGTTTACAACGATTAAGTCGAGGAGTTTATCGTCGTCGGCATGGACGAAGGCCGAAGTAAAGCCGTAATACTTTTGCGGATCATTGACGCCCGCCTTCACACTGGCATCTTCAAAGCTGCCATCGGACTTTTGATGATAGAGCGTGTCGGTTTCTCCCGGAAGACCGCGCGGGCCGCACATGACGGGCACGCCACGAAACTGGCAAAAATTTTGGCCCACACCGCCTGCTTTCATTGCCTCGCGAGGGCTGGGAGGCAAATTGTTGATATCGATCTCCGCGTAGCCGGGAACAAAAAGATCTAGGCGGCCGTCGCCATCATAGTCACCAAAACTGGGGCCGGTGCTCCATCCCTTGCGAGCGACACCAAGCTTCTCCGCAAGGTCGGTAAATGTTCCGTTGCCGTTGTTGTGGTAAAGACGTGACACTCCGAAATTAGTGACATACATATCGGGCCGGCCATCGTTGTCGTAGTCGCCTACCGCGACACCGATTCCCCAACGATCGTTTCCGACGCCTGCTTTGTCAGTTACATCTTCGAACTTCCAATTGCCGCGGTTGCGATAGAGCGCTGCACGCGGCGGCTTTTCCTTTCCCTCCAGGGCCGCAATCGTGGACCCATTGATCAAATAGATGTCTGGCAGGCCATCCCCATCATAGTCAAAAATCGCGACTCCTCCCGAAGTTGTTTCAAAAATGTAGTTCTTTTCGGGACTACCGGAACGATGTTTGAAGTTTGCCATCGCCGTTTTATCAGTCACGTCTTCAAACACGACGGGTGCAGTTGGATCCGTCACAGCGACAGTGCGGCGGGATGAGTAGTTCACCGGAGTTCCGGTTGAAACGCCACCTTGTGGCTCGGGCTTCTTCTGAGGAGTTTGACCTAGAACAAGAGCGCACCCGGTCAGCCAGGCGAGCGAAAAAATCAAGCTAAGCGGCCTCACACGTCGATACTCTTTAAGGAACATTTTCACCAGACATTCTCAGACCTAGTTCGGTTGATTGGAAAGACCGGCTTGTCATGCTAACGAGAACTTGAAATCATAGCCATTAGAAAACTCGCCCGAAAACACCCGGCCATCTTACAGCTTCAACGTCTCACGTCTTCTCGGCAGAGCAAACAACCTACACAGCAATCCCACTCTTAATCCACCTTGCTCGTGCAGCTAGAAAACTAGAACGTGTGATTACCGCGCGTTCTGCTCATTGACAACTAGATATCGGTCAATCTGCGGCTCAGTAATCACTTGCATTGTTCCACTGGGCCATTTCACTTCAACCGTCCGCACAGTCGCGCTCGGGCCCAGACCGACGATGATCCTGGGATCATTCGAAGCCAAATAGCTTCCCGCAGTATTTGCATCGAAAATCTGTTTCTTGCCCGCGTTGTCGGTAACAATTATGCGAGCGCCGATTCCGTTGCGATTCGATTTTGATCCGACCAGGAACAAGCCCAGCCAATGGTTCTTTGTGCCATTGTTTCTTAGTAAAACGGGAGAACCATCAAGCGCTGCGATCACAACATCAATCTGCCCATCGTTATTCAAGTCGCCAAACGCAGCGCCACGCCCGATCAGTGAAGTATTAAAGACAGGTCCCGCGGTGGCCGAAACATTCGTAAATCCCTTTCCGGTATTGATCATCAATAACGGCGACTGTTTGTATTTCAGGTAAGGGTTCGTCTTCTCAATCGTATCAAGCACGTGGCTCTGCGATACAAAGAGATCGCGCAGGCCGTCGTTGTCGGCGTCGATAAAGTGTGCACCCCACCCGGAATAAAGGAGTGTTATCTGACCGACGCCCGCCGAGTTGGTTGTATATGTAAAGCTGAGGTCGCGATCGTTGTGATAAAGCGGGTAGGTTTCGTTTGACAAGGTAGTGATGAAGATGTCCATGTAGCCGTCGTTGTCATAATCGGCTGCATCGATTCCCATTCCCGCAAAAGTTTTTCCGTTTTCGTCATAGCCGGCGCCTGACGAAATAGCAACGTCTTCAAACGTACCGTCACCCTTGTTGTGATAAAGCGACTGGCGCACGCTGTCGTTAGCGACAAAGATGTCCGTGAATCCGTCGTTGTCAAAGTCCGCCAACGCCACGCCTAGCGCCTTGCCGCCAGGTTCCTCGATTCCCGTTCTGCCGCTTACATCTTCGAACGATCCATCGACGCCCTGGTGGTAAAGAACATTCGTCGCGCCTCTAAAATTATCGGGGTGGCAATAGGCGCGGTAACCTTGACGAATCTCGCCGCAGTACACAGATCCGGCGTCGAAGTCCCATTCAACATAGCGCCCGACGAAAAGGTCGAGCCGTCCATCGCGATCATAATCGAGCCAGGCCGCGCTGGTGGACCAGCCGCTGGAGCCCACGCCCGCCTTTTTCGTTACGTCCGTAAATGTGCCGTCGCCGTTGTTGTGATACAGATAATTAACGCCGTACCCGGTGATGTAAAGATCCGTATTGCCGTCGTTGTCATAATCGGCAGCCGCTACTCCCATACTGTAGCCCGCGCCCTTTAGTCCGCTTGTTTCAGTAACATCAGTAAACGTGCCATCAGCCTTTTGCCGGTAGAGACGATTCCAATATTTCGCGTCCCGCTTGTCAGGCATTTCTGCTTTCGGCATCGGATCTTTTAGAGCCGCGCCATTAGTGAAAAATAGATCCATCCGACCGTCGTTATCATAGTCAAACATCGCGACGCCTCCACCCATCGCTTCGATTAGATACTTCATGGAAGTTAAAGATGGGGCGCGCTTAAAATTACTACGTGAGGAACCTGTAATGTCGGTGAACGTGACAGGAGACTGTGCCTGCGGGATCGGGGGAAGCGGCTTCTTCGTGGGAGCTTCAACACTATAAGATTTACCCACACGCTGCGGGGTCGGAGAGGACGTCGCTTGTTGGCAAATAACCGCGAGCGGATCTAAAGCAACAAGTAAAAGCAGAGCTAGCGAAGATAAGCGGAAACGATTTACGCACATTAAAGATAGACGCATTACTTCGCTGCGATTACCGCGTAGTCTTTTCCGTTGTAGAGGCGAATGTCATTTCCAAATTTACTCATCATTAATGGGCGTGGACGCTTCAACGCCGTGTCTTTAGTTGTGGAGACAGAAAGGATTTCGTGACCCGAGAGATCGAGCACGTTAAGCTTGCCATCATTAGTAAAACCAAACCCATAGGCGCCCGTCCCGAGCTCCGAGCCATTAATCATGATAGGCGAATCAGTGATTAGAAACCCTTCATATTTTGCGCGCACGTCGGCAGCGTATCCGGAAGTATCAACCAGGCCCGCGATCACGTAACGGTCGGCGCCGAAACGGGCGGCCGCCGAGTTACGCATCTGCGTGGGCGCTGTTAGACCCTGAAAATAAAACCCGGGCGGTACAACCCGCGTCAAGTCTGTTCCGGTCAACACAATTGCGCGATCCTGGGCGCTCACCACTAAGGCCAGCGAACATGAAACAACCAGCGCGGCGAGTCCGGTTAACGTAAATCTTCTCCAGCTTTTCATGACAATTTCCTCCTGGTGAAATTCGCAAAACGAAACGGACAACGCATGTGCAACTCTCGACCGCGATTATCTTATATCTTTCGCGGAAAAAGGAATCTCAGGATCACTTCGACGCGCGCCGCCCAGGCCCCTTCGTTATGTTCAGCGCCTGCGGCTTCGAAGTAATTGAGATCTTTTCCAAGTTTCCAGCCCTTCTTTACTAGCACGTCTTTCAAGAGCCTCGCATCGTTAACGGTCTGCTGCGCTTCTTCTGCCGAATGGCCCTCCTTTGTTCCGATGTCAATCCAGATGTGAACACTTGTCTTTTCCGGCAGAGCCTCAACGTAACGTACGATCTGTTTGTTCGCGAACCACACCGACGGCGAGACTACCGCCGCGCGGCCAAACACGCCTGGATACTTCAAAGCCAGGTAGAGTGAAACCAACCCGCCAAGCGATGAGCCACCCACACCTGTGTGCCCAGCATCTTTCTTCGTTCGATATTTAGCATCGATGAAAGGCTTCAACTCCTCCACTAACATGCGGCCGTAGAGATCCGCTTTGCCGCCCATCTTATGCCTGGCATCGGCCGCCGGCGTGTACTCGTCGATTCGGTCTTTCGTGTTGTAAACGGCAACGATGATGAGCGGCATGATCTTTCCGTCAGTGATCAGTTTCTGTGCTGTTTCGTCAACGCGCCATTCCTGCCCAGGAATAAAAGACGTTGCGCCGTCAAACAGGTTCTGCCCGTCATGCAGGTAAAAAACGGAATAACGCTTCGCCTTCGCGACGTCGTAGCCCGGCGGCAGGTAGACGAGCACATCGCGATCATTGTTTAGAATTTGTGAGTGAAAATTTTTGTGCACGCGGATGTCGCCGGTCAGTGTGTGTGGCCGTTGCGCGACAGCCGTCCCGATAAGGATTAAGGCGCTGACGAGCGTGATGCAGCTCGCTCTGCAGATAGTTTTCCCTACGAATTTCATTAGTCCCAGGGGTACAAATAACACAAAAGGCTGAGGGGAGTCCGCTCCGTGCAGAGTTGGTGAACAGTCCACCGTTACCTTGTGCGCGTTGCTATCTCCCGCGCCAATCTAGGGTCTATGCCCGCGCGCTATTCTGCAATTCTTTACGGTGAGCGAGGATAAAAGCCACAAATGCACGCTTGGGCGAGGGTTGAAAACTAGCTAACGTAACCATGGCTACCGACCGGCGCAATTTGTGACCTTCAATCCGCAGTTTTGCCAACGTCCCGGCAGTTACTTCGTCACGCACCGACCACGACGGCAAAAGAGAGATTCCCAGACCGTGTTGGACCATGAGCTTAATAAAGAAAGTGTCGTTTGATTCGAGGGCCAGTTTCGGACTTATGTTGACTCGCTCAAAAAATAGCTCAGTCGCCCGGCGAATCGAAGCTCCTCTTTCAAATAGAATCAGACGCTCACCCTCTATTTCTCTAACTTTAGCTTCATGCTTCTTCGCCAGGCGATGATTATGGCCCACAACTAATACCAGCTCATCTTCAAATAGTTCTGTTACCTTCAAAGCCGGTGAATAGACGGGCATCGAGGCAAAACCAACATCCGCGGCGCCGTTCAAGATGTCCGTCACCGTTTGATCGGTGCTCGCCGTAGTGCGAAAAGACAGCTCGACCCCCGGATGCTCGCGCATAAACAACTCAAAGAGTCCTGCGAATAAATGAACGAACGCTTGCGTTCCCGCGGCTGCGCGCACTTGGCCAACGGGCGAACTATCATGACCAGACAGATGCTCACGCAGTGTCTGCGTTTCATCGAGAATGCGCTCTACATGTTCAAGCGCAAGTTTGCCCATCTGAGACAGTTTGACGCCTCGCTTCGATCGGAGAAAGAGGGGTTCCCCCAAATCCCTTTCCAGAGCCTTGATCTGATGGCTCACCGCAGACTGTGTTAGATGAAGGCGTTCGGCGGCCTTAGTGAAATTAAGCGTCTCCGCGACTACGCGAAATGTTTGCAATTGACCCAATTCCATTTCCGTCCCTGTTTCCTGTCATGAATAATTTTAATCACTCACATTATAATAATTAGTTGGCCGGGAGGACAGCGCGTAGCTAGAATTACAACTCTAAAGCTTTTGACTCCTTTGGTCGGTCAGGAGTAAAGGCCTATTTAGTTTAGTGAGGTTATTATGCCGATACCATTCAAATTGGATTACGTCATCGAAAAGGTCGCCACTACTGCTTGGCGAGAGCAACGAACGATTAAGCGACTGACTGGGCTTAATCTGCCGCTGTTAGAAGCAGAAGCGGTGTGGCCGCGCATACTGGAACACAAGTGGTATGTCAGCGAACGCCTTGGCCGCGATACCGGGTTGCGAGTGGCGGCGATTGACTATTTCGAGAACATTTACGTTCCCTCGCCCATCCATAAACAAAGTGCTTCGTTGCCGCCCCGACTGCGCATGATGTATCCGCTTAATTGGGCCGGTTGATAGGCTCCCTTTAGAGCGCTGGGAGTCTGACGCTAGATCCATCATACGATGATGGGTTGAGAGTTCGAATTAACGGCGGCCAAGATCATAAACGATTGTGTTCGGATGGTAAGTAGTCCAGTCGAACCAATAGTCGTTAAGCACGCTGACTTTCTTTAGTTGTTTCCCTCCGAGAGGGCCTGCGACAGCCCTACCAGTGAAATCCCATTCGCTGCCTGTTTCAGCATCAAGCAAAGTTAGCGATGCGGTATTCGGTTTAAGAAAGAATTCCAGCTTGCGTCCACCTACTATTCTTTCGAAGGCGCGAACTGATTTCTTGTCATCCCCGATAACGATTAAGATCGGACTGCCGGCGAAGGCATCCATTATCAGACTTTGTTTGACTAATGCGTCGAATGGATATGCTTTTGAGATTCCGTTAACAGTGATACCGACTACGATTGTTCGGGGTTCAAGAGATTTATCGAGTGCAACCGACGTTGTAACCGGCACCTTGTCCATTCGTTCTTCCCAGTTGGCCGGCGCATACTTCCCTGCTCGTGCAATCTCTTCGTTGGGTCGCAACACGCGTCCCTCCGGTTTCTCGCGCTTCCATAATCCGAAGGTCAACTCATCATGGAAAACAGGACGAAGGCGCTGGCCCTTGAGCGGCCCCTGGATAGCTTCGCCGGTGACCTGCTGCCACCATGAGCCCGTTTCTTCATCACGCATGATGAAATTCTGGTTATTGATTCCGGCAAGATGAAAGTGAAGTTGCCGTCCGTTTACTGTCGTTTCCCACACCAGACCGGTGTGACAGAGCGTTCAATAAGTAGCGACTATGGGCGTGCCTCCAACCACGTCTTGGACCAGGTGATGGTAAGCCATCAGACGAACGGGATAAGCTGCGGCTTCGCCGTTATTTTCAACTGCCATAACAACGTCGCCGTCATTAACAAATTGCGCCGCGCTCGTCTTTGCGTAGGTAGCATAGGCGAGTGGATTAAACATCCACTCAAATTGGCTCTGGCGCGCGAACCAGGTGGACGCCAGCAGAGGTACAAGGATTAATACCAGTACCGCTTTTCGCCACCAGCCGCGCAAGCTACGCCACAGCCACAGAGTGAGAATTAATGCAACCGACGCCGCGATGACAGTCACCAGCGGTGACCATCGGCGCAACCCATAGGAGACTTCCACTCCGCGCGCAGTCTGCGGTTTGAATGGTTGAATGATCCAAACGGGTGCAATCACGATCGCGAGACCTAAAAGGGTTATCGCCAACAGGCCAAGCCATGCAGCTTTGTGATCAAGAAATTTGTAATTCTGGGAGAGAATAGTGTTGGCACTTGCCATTGGCTGGCCTCGCTCGTAATCGAATAACGCGAAGGGCCTTTTATCACGGCAGGGCTATGCGCGTCTACGTTCGGACGCTGCTACATCTGGCGAGAGGAGAGAGACAGAGAGAGCTGCGCTTATATCGTTAATCTAACAGGGCAGCAATATTCTCGATTGACCATAGATCCTGCTGGCACCAGGGGCCATAACCGGAGTACATCTAGGTCTCTAATGAATTCTCACGACGTCATGATTCATGAAGTGAAGGGCGACTTTGCCAAGCTTTATCATCCTGCGGCTGGGATCAGGTCAGACCTTGCTAGTGGCTAACAACATCGATTGCGAATAGGATCGATTCGCTGAAAGTGTCTCCTAAAAGAGAGCGCGCACAAGTAGGAGCAAACCGACCAATCCGGCAGAAAGCGTGAAGGACCATTCTACGAGTGGACTGGGCCGCTTGAAGGCGCGACGGAAGATCACCATGCCGCTTTTCCATCCGTCTTGTTGGTATAACGGGAATAGATTACCGAGTGCCAGCACGAGATTGAGAGTACCAAAGAAAGTTCCCAAGGCGATGGCTGCGAGAATGAGATTCACTGCAATGCCTGCCAGCAAGACGATTAACTGTTGCAGCAGCGGACGCTTCTGTAAATCAGACATGTCCATCCGGACATAGGCGCCGAGCGGTAATAGACGCAGTTGATAGTCAACGCCATTAACCCGGAAACCAAAAAGCTTTGGGCCCCAACCGAATCCCACTTCGGTGATGGGAACAGAGCAAGCGCGAGCTGCAAGAAAGTGTCCCATTTCGTGAAGCACGAGAGCGCCAGCAAAGCTCAAGATGATATTGATCGCGGAAGCGTGCATATTTTTGAATCGCCAAGCCGGCGAACGTTATCGCCGTGAAATGGATAAAACCCGAGCCTCAAGCTGTCTTAAGCTTCGTAACTCTTCTCTGATGTCCATAATCATGTATAGCAGTGGGCAGACAACTACCGTGCCTTCAAGAACCCTGATTCCAACCGTCATAGCAGCGACGACAAGAAAGGTCAGCGTGAGTCCGGTGACATAAATCCTTATGGCAAACATACAATTTCTTTCCGGTACAACCGGGGGCGAGTGCTACTCCATCTCCATCGAAACGCTCGGCGCAGCGCTGCACTCCAGTGCGCTGACTGAAGACTCCTGACCCAGCAATGAGACCATGGTTGGTTTGTGTTTTGTCTCTTTAGAGAGTTCAGCCATGCAATCAGGATGGAGGTTAAGGTTTCCTGCCAATTGCTTGACTGTTCCGGAGATTGGACGGTCGCAGTGGTCGCAGATGATTCGCATGTCTTTCTCCTTAAGCGTTGAAATGCCGCAGAAGTCGGCGGCGCGCTTGTTAGCCTTATCACCCCGCATACCACAATGCACAAAAAACAAGGAACACGAATTTGTTGAATAATTCGGACAAAAGGCGGCGGAGTACATTCGCTGATTGATGCGCACGAATTTGAATGAATTCAAGATGAACGGTCAATCTGAGAGTCCGTTCAGAATGATTGCTGAGATTGCCTGGTCGAAAGTGTGTCGAGGGCAATTAGAGTGACCAGGCGAAAGACTGTCTGCTCGTACTCTTTGTTTCACATCAGCATGTTTGAACATGTTATCGACGACGAAGGCGATGGAACTGGTTCCGGCATAGAGTTCTCTAATATTTCTTCCAACAAACCCGCCGCTATATCGAGACTAGTGAGAAGTGGGAGAAAATCCGCTTGCGCGGAATGCTTCCAGACGTGGCGCTTCGCCTCGTCCTGGGCCAAAGCGAGCGCTATGTAAGCGCGAGCCAATTTTCGGACATGGACTTTTTCATTAGCTAGTTCAGGCATTGGTGCCCCCCTGTTACGTTACGAATACTGTTAATAGAAGGCTAAAACAGGGCACATTCCATTTGAATTCGAAGACTCTGCGCCAATGCTACCAATACTCGCAGCTTGGCAAGGGTGCCAGCGGAGATAAAGCAGGACGTGCAGTTGAAAAGGATTGGAGGAGAGGCACCTCCCGAAACTGGTCGAACAAAGTAGCGATGCTAGCGCGGCAACAGCGAACTACTCTACAATGCCTGCGTTTCTAAACACTTGACCCAGAAATCCCCCGAAGTTGCTGCTTGGCGATTTTTACAGGCAAAAGAATTGGCCGCTACGAAGTCCACTCCAAACTTGGAGCAGGTGGAATGGGTGAGGTTTACCTCGCGCATGATACGAAGCTGGATCGCAAAGTCGCTTTAAAGATTCTGCCGGCCGACGTCGGAAACCATGATCTGGTGCGTCGTTTCATTCAAGAGGCGAAGGCTGCTTCCGCACTGAACCATCCAAACATTCTCACGATCTACGAAATCGACGAGATAGATTCACAGAATTTCATCGCGACCGAGTTCATCGACGGCGAGACGCTGCGCGACCTGCTAAGGAGCGGGCCGGTTAAGCCTGGCGACGCGATCGATGTCGCTATTCAAGTAGCCGGTGCTTTGTGTGTGACTCATAGCGTCGGCATTGTGCATCGCGACATTAAGCCAGAGAACATCATGCTGCGCCGCGATGGCATTGTGAAAGTCCTGGACTTTGGTCTAGCCAAACTTGCTCGAGATCGGTGGGGTGCTCATTCGGACTCGCAGGCGCCAACGCAAGGCTTCTTTAAGACTGAGGGAGGTGTCATTCTTGGCACAGCTCAGTACATGTCACCCGAACAGGCCAGGGGAATTGCTGTAGATGCCCGCACAGACATTTGGAGTCTGGGCTGTGTCCTGTACGAAATGATTTCGGGCCGTCAGGCGTTTCCGGGTGCAACGCCCCTGGATGTGCTATCAGACATCCTGAATCGTGATCCTGATTCACTTGCATCTCCCATGCTGGAAGTACCGCGCGAGTTTGAACGTATTGTCTACCGCGCGTTGCGAAAGGACCGCGAGGAACGGTACCAGACTGTCAAGGACTTGTTTATCGACCTCAAAGACCTGAAGAGCTATCTGAAGGAAGAATCTGCTACGGTTTCTCTTAAAAAGGTAACCACCAATACAACACAGGATTCGGGAAAGTCATCGCCGATTCCCGAGAAGTCGATTGCCGTACTCTACTTTGAAAATATGAACTCGGAAAACGACAGCGACTACTTCTGTGCGGGCATGACCGAGGACATTATTACGGACCTCTCAAAGATTAATGAATTGAAAGTGGTCTCGCGAACTGACGTGCTTCCTTTCCGGAATAAGGAGGTAAATACACGGCACGTGGGTGAAGCGCTTCGCGTAAACTACATTTTGGAGGGAAGTGTTCGGAAGGCAGGTAATAAGATCCGTATCACGGCACAACTCATCAACCTTCGAGATGGTTATCAGCTTTGGGCTGAACGTTTTGATCGTCTGGTCGACGACATCTTCGATCTGCAAAATGAAGTTTCGCAAAAAATCGTTGATGCGCTAAAGATTTCCCTGACGGATGCGGAGAGACAACTGCTTAACAGGAAACCTACAGATGATTTGAGAGCCTATGATTTGTACATGCGCGGCAGAGAGCTTTTGTTTCTAAAGGGAAAGACGAATACTGAGAGCGCAATCCAAATGTTTCAGGATGCTCTCGCTATCGACGCCCACTTTGCCTCTTCATACGCCGGCCTGGCCGAAGCGTACTCGCAGATGTACGAATGGTACGATGGGAACTCTATTTGGCTGGCCAAAGCCATAGAGATGAATCAGAAAGCCTTGATGCTGGATCCTACTTCAATAGAAGCTCAGTTTGGCATCGCGATGCTTTATTTCCATCAAAGAAGGTTCTCCGAGTCGAAACGCACAATCGAAGCAATTCTGAAAGAGAACTCTAAGTTCTACCCTGGCTTCCTCCGCCTGGGAATGATTGCAGAACTCTCGGGCGACTTGGATTGCGCACTGAAGTATTATCGTAGGGCGACAGAATTAAAGCCTTACGATGAAGACCCGTGGAGATTTCTTGTCGGCGTTCATCGAAAGCTGGCAAACATTAAAGCGGCCGAAGAAGCTGCGCTAAAGGTCATCGAGGTTACTTCTCGAAAGCTCGAGGCGAGTCTTGATGACATTAACGTAATGAGCAGACTTGCCGAAGCATACGCTCGGTTCGGAAGTAAGGAGGAAGCTCATGCAACGCTCAAACGAGTCTTGGAGCTGCAGCCGAATGATGGGCTGGCAATCTACAATTGTTCTTGTGCCTATGCGCTGCTCGGCGAAAAACCTGCGGCGCTCATTTCACTTCGGCGCGCTTTTGAAAGCGGGTTCAGAACCGTAGCACAATGGGCGAAAACTGACAGCTCGTTTGATGGGATGCGCGGTGAGGTAGAGTTTCAACAACTGGTGGCCGACTTACAGTGAGAGTTACGTAACCACCAGCCCAACCTCGCGGAATCAACCGCCCAAAAAATGGAATGGAGAAACCTGAATGCCAAAGTATGTTATCGAGCGTGTAGTGCCCGGCGCCAGTAATATGACGCCCTCTGAGTTAAAAACTCTCTCGGTGCGATCCTGCAATGTGCTGAATCAGTTGGGACCTCAGATTCAGTGGATTCAGAGTTATGTTACCGACAATAAGATTTATTGCATCTACGTAGCTCCGAATGAGGAGCTGGTGCTTGAGCACGCTCGCCTGGGCGGGTTCCCAGCTAATCACGTTGCCCGCGTTAAGACCATTATTGATCCGACAACCTCTGAGGACTAGAAACCATGGATATTCGATCAGTCCAGAAACCTCTGAAAGAAAAATACCGTAGCGACCCTAATAGCTCGCGTATTACACTAAAAGCTAATAGTTCTCAATCGGATACGCCGGTTGCCTGCTCTGTCGAAGTGGGGCAGGCGATTTTTGCCGCACAAGCTCATCATGGCGTCGGAGGATCGGGGACTGCTGCTTGCTCGGGTGACCTTCTGCTGGGAGCGCTAGCAGCTTGTGCGCAGTTGACCTGTCAACTCGTCGCTACTGCTATGGCAATCCCAGTTGAGAACATTCAGGTAGAGGTGGAAGGAGAGATGGATCTTCGAGGAACTCTGGGAATTTCAAAAGATGTGCCCGTCGGTTTCCAGGACATTCGTGCCAGATTCGACATAAGCGCACCGCATGCTTCAGCGGAAGAATTGGCGACTCTGAAAGAGAAAACGGAACAGTACTGTGTTGTCATGAGAACCCTGATGCGGCCTCCAACACTAAGAACAAGCTGGTTAACAACTACGTAGCGATCTGTCAGCGTATGAGACGAGATCAACCATCCCTCTTCGGCATTTCCAATCTCATGAAATAATAATTGAAGCGCCCGGCCGATCACTCACTTGACTATCGATCATTTAAATAATCCCGGCGACCTTCTACTCTCCCACACAGTTACTCGTGCTGTTTGTCTTGGCCGCCTGAGCAGAATCATAAGTAGTTGACATGGGGCATCGAACAAGGGTAGAAACCGCGAATCGCTATTGGCAATTTCTTTCGGTAAGGAGCATCCTATGAAAAAGCCTGTACACCTGCTATTAGGAATTGGACTGACTCTGCTTATTGCCTTGTTTACTGTGTTTGGCGCACCGACGTCCGCGCCAAAGACCATTCACGAAGACTCAAAGTACAGGGTTTTCTGTGCCAATAACAAGATAGAGGTCGAGCAGCGCACTCTGGAGCAGGAAAAGAATGCACGCGGCTCGAATGTCTGTCAGCTTGCCGAATTCGACTACCTCTCAGACGCCGACAACTATGCAGAAAATCACGGTGGCAAAGGATCTGATTGTAAATGTAATTAGCTGCACGGACTTCGCACGTAGTCTCGAAGAACGGGATCCCCATGGGTGTCACCTTCTCCTGTGGATGATGTACACAGCTTCAGGAGGAAGGTAAGCAGCAAATAGCTGGTCCTTCGCCCGGTGAGATTTTTGAACCAAAGTCACGTTACGGCTTCGCGACGATCAGGGGATTGGCCTCTAACTCGCGGCGATAAAAAACACGCGGACGCTGGACGCTGCGTTTCTGCGGGTCGGCGATGTTTTGCTCACCCTCAATGAAAGCGATCTCGAGACCGATACCGCGCGCTTGTTTCATTTTTTCTTCCTGCATCTGCGGCACGCGCTCCGTCGCGAAGTCGAGCCACTCCCGCACATTCACCACGCCATCCTTCGGTCCGCTATCCGCAACCAGTGTCTTGAGCCCCTCCTCGACCAGGGCATAGGTCAGCAACCCATGACCGAGTTGTGCGGTTTCAAGTGCTGCCTGATAACTCTGTGCGGCGGTGAGAATGTACATGCCCTTCTCGTACGCAAGCTGGGCCAGACCTTTTGAATTCATTGGCCCGCGGCGCTTCTCCTCAGCCTCCAATGCCTGTCCCGAGTTGCAGGCGTCGATCACCAGCAACAGGTGTCCGGCGTCGAGACCTTCAACGGCTTGCTCTAACTCTTCATCAGAGATGCTGTTTGCGAGTATGGTGCGCAATCCCGCTTCATTGAGTTTGGTACGGTCACCCGTGTAGCCAAGATCATGCGGGATAAGATAGAAGCGCTGAGCTTGCGCGGTGCCATGACCGGCGAAGTAAATAATGACCGTATCCTCGGGCTGGGCGCGCTGCAGGTTACTAAGACTACCCGCTTTGAGAGTAGGCTGCTCAGGCGCACCGGATAGTCGCCGCAGGGCAGAAAGGATGTTTGCTTTCGTCGCATTTTCGTTGATGAGTGGGACTACCTCGATGCGCTGGATGGCTCCGACTTGTGTTTGCCTGAGACGTACCTCTTCACTGAAGCTCTGCGCATCGGCCGTCGCATACTTCAAGTTGTACTGCGGATTCGCATACTCATTTATGCCTATAGCAATTATGTAAGCAGTGCCGGCACGCTTGAGGGTTTCGGCACCGGTAAGCGGCAACTGCGCGTCTTTACTCTTCACGTTATCTTTGTTGAAAGCGTACGCCGTCAGACGGTTAATTCCGGCGGTGACGGTAATCTCTTCCTCCAAGGTGACGGAGGGTTTCCCATCTAATACGTCGCCGTGCCAAACCTTTATCAGCGAACCGTTGCGAAACAAACGCACATCACGCGCGCCGCTGCCCTGTAGATGATCTTTGTCGGCTGGCGCATCGGTTACTTCGATTTTTACTTTGGCCGTGCGCGAAGTTATCCCCGTCGGGTCGGCTGCGGCGCCGCCTGCCGCAGGGGTTTCCGAAATGAGTGATAATTTCACAAGTGGCTGGCGCCGATCTTTTTTGGAAACATCCTGGGCCACATGCGGTCGCTTGCCGGCGAGAATGTCAGCAAGTAAGCCGGGATAATAAAACTCATTGAAGAACCACTCGATGGGCGCGACGTTGAAAGTGTCCTGGTTGTAGCGCCAAAGAATCTGGTTCCAGGAAACCGGCGTACCGTCAAACAGACCCTGCGGCGTGACCACCATCCATTCACCACCATCGTCGAGGGAGATAAGCGTCACCAAATGTTCGCCTGTATTGGTGTCCCACAAAAAAGTCGAGCCGTCGTCGCTGGCTGAAGCGAGCAGGCGTGAGTCAGGGCTGAAGTCGAGCGAATCAATATTGGTTGTATGGCCCTTGAGTGTGCGCAGCTCGCTGCGAGTGGCCACGTCCCAAATCTTGATTGTGTTGTCGCTACCGCTCGATGCGAGTAGCCGGCCATCGCGACTGAATGCGACTCGAGTAACACCCTTGCCGTGTCCCTTGAGTGCTCCCAGTTCGCGGCCGCTGGCCACATCCCAGAGCACTACCTGGCCCACCGCTTCGACCTTCATATCCTTCATGACATCTTGCGGGTCTGGCGGAGGTTTGTTCTTTGATTTCTTTTGCCCCGGTTGGTTCGCCCCACCGTTCATCATAGCGGCGAGATCAAAATTCGACTTTGACTCAACACCGCCCGTTGCGAGGATGCGGCCGTCAGGACTAAACGCCAGCGAAGTTACACTGCGTCCCATCGTGCCCGCAGACATTGAGCCCATCATGTTCGTAATCATCGAGATCATGTCCGCCATGTTTGGCATGTTCGTCATGTTCGGCATATTCGACATGTTTGGCATGGTCGGCATCGAACCGGATTTGCCAGGTTTCATTGAACCGGGAGAGCCGAGGTTGCCAAGGCTTCCGATTGAAGTCATTTTGTCGATTGGTGAAGTACTCAGATCTCGTAACTTGTTTCCTGATGCAGTGTCCCAAAGCGAGATTGTTCCCATTGAGCTGAGCGTTGCCACCACGCGTCCGTCAGAGCTGAAGCCCGCATCGTTGGCGCTCGCGCCCATCATCAAAGTAGAAAGTTCGCGTCCGGACTTCACTTCCCAGATCTTTGTCGGACTATCACTCATCGCTGACTGTGGGCCGCGGGAAGTTTTTTGTAAGTCGTCGGCGCTGGGACCGTAAGTTACCACGATCATTGTGCTGTCAGGACTGAAACTGGCCCGCTGCACAACGCTGCGGCCCGATGCGGGAGCGAGTGTTTGCAGTTGGCGTCCGGTAGCAGTTTCGAGAATTGAAACCGCGTTGCTGTTCAGACTGTAGGCCGCAAGCAACCAGCCGTCGGGACTTGGCAGTGTGATCATCCTGTCGGCAGGCGCGGTGGTGATTCTCAGTCCACGACCCGCACGCAGGTCCCACCGAGTGCGTCCGCCGGAAGACAGTTGAGTACCATCCGCGCTGAAGTTGACCTTGTAGGCCATGTTCGTGCGGCCGTTCAGTTTGAGAAGTTGTTTGCTGGTTTCCGTATCCCAGATGACAGTGGGCGTATCAAAGCCACCGGTGGCAAATCGTCTCCCATCGTCACTGAAGCTAACGAACGTTCCAGTCTGCATTGCGAGCAGGCCGCCGTTCGGCACTTTCAATGCCGGCAACTCCTGTCCGCTCGCGGTGTCCCAACGTCTGACCGTGTAGCCTTCAACCACTGCAACCTGGCGACCGTCGCGACTGAATTTAATGGGAGTGTACTCGTTGGTGGTCCGACCTAAATCGCGCTCACTCGTTTTCGCATTCAAGTCCCAGAGCTTTAGCTGCTTGTTTACGATCCCAGCCGCAAGCACCCGGCCATCAGACATGAAAGAGATCTGGGCGCTGTCAAGCTCCTTGTCAGGCAGGTCGATTGTTTTTAACTCGCCGCCCCTTGTCACATCGAAAAATTTAACCTGAGGTCGCGATGAGTCTGTAACTACGATGGCGAGTTGATTACCATCCGGGCTTAGTGCCGCGCCGCCTTCGCCACCTGTGAGACCGGTGACGCTTATGCCGGTCGAGCCCAGGTTGCGCAGCTCCTGCCCACTCGCTACGTCCCAAACTTTTATGGCGTCGCTGATGGTCACTATCTGACCGTTTCCAACGAACGCAATGAAATAAACTCCCAATGACGAAGCAAGAGACCCCTGCGACCCGGCGAGTGTTTGCAACTCGCGCCCACTCGTTACGTCCCAGATTTTGACCGAGTTGTCGCCGGCGGCGGTTGCAATCAGCCGGCTGTCCGGGCTGAAGGTAACAAATGAAGACGTCGCCATCACGCTTTGTGTGCCGCTCGAGAGATTGCGCAGCTCGCGGCCGGTCGCCGTCTCCCAAAGTTTGATGGTGCTGCTGCGGAAGCTAGTCGTGGCGAGCAAGCGTCCATCAGGACTGAAGACCAGCCGGGTCGCGCCAAACAAATTGTTGTAGCCCGTTTGGAGCACGAGTTCCGGCTTAGCCTCTCGTGCTTGTTGTTCAGCCTGAGAATTATTTGCATTACCCGCGCTTTGGATTCCCAGGCCGCGCTGATCGGGAGTCGGCGTTGGAGTTTGGGCGAACATATTGCTTGCCAAGACGATGAGCACGGTCATCACTATTCCCAAGCGACCAACGGTGCTAATCCTTAGGCAGTAATTCCTCATGGTTGTCCTCACAAACTGCGCCCCTTACGTTTGCGCGAAACAAAGTCCTTGCTTCGTGTACCCTCACGGACCACGCGCACACTAACTTGAACAGTGGGGAGAAGGAACGCCGGTCGTATGCGAAGATTATCTAAGAAGAAAACAACGACTTCCACTTAGTCTCAGTCAACTCTTTTGGTGCCCACCCAAAGGATGAGGCGCCCCGGCAATAAACGCAGTTTGGTCAAAATTGCCGCCCGTGCGCTCCTACGGGGTGACCGTGGTGATGGTGAAGGTTGCCGCGGGAACTCTGCTTTTTAAATCGTAGTTCTCGATCGCGAGATCGGCGAAACGCTGGCCCTGCAGACGCGTGACAATGTGGAAGGGCAACATCATGCAATCGGCTCGGCGATAATCGCTGCGTTCCTCTTCAATAAGGACCTGGCTGTTGTAGCGCGTAGAGATTTTATCGATCAAGAAAGTCTGCATGTTAATCCAGTAACGCACAGTGTCTTGGGGATTAAACTTAACTTCCACCACGTAATCATTGCCTTCATCTCTCTGCCGCGCCGTGACGAGTTGGCCCTCGATGGCCCGATTGAGAGTGTCGAAACCCATCATGCCCCAGTGACGCGAAGCTGCAGTCTCACTTACGCGAAACTCGTTACCGAAGATCATTCCCCCGCCCTGCGATCCGGTAAAGACCAAATAGGTTCGGCCCGGAAGAGTTGCGCTAGGCGCCACATCAAGTCTCCGGCGCATCAGCTTATCCTGATAATCCGTAATCTTAAGTCTTACCTCCGCCATGGCACCCAGCGGATTGGCGCCTATCCCCCCAAACGCGGCCGCGTTCACAAAACCGCTGGCCTGGACCGTGACATTTTGCATGTTGGCATAGTCAGCACCGCCATGCGCGATGCGACTGACGCTTAGAATCTCGCGCCCTGTAAAGTCGGCAGCGGCGCTGGGGATGGTCGTTGTAGTTGTGGCTAATGCCAACGCCGCGAAGCCGCAAAACGCAAGCATCAAGACTTTTGGGACAGTTAAGCTTCGTAACATGATCGAGTGGTTCCTCCTGTTGGTGTTTGATTGCACGCTGCTTGTACATCATGCGACAAGCAACGTCAATGTTGAGAATTGGATAGGCACGACGCGCTGCGCGCCCGGCTTTGCACAAAAACCAGCGTGCTTTGCCAAGTTCGAACGATTGAACGCGATACGCATGGTAGAGAAGTCAGAACCGGGAGCGCTAGCGACCGGGTTGATGGCACTAAGAAATTCTTCGACGAAAAGAGCATTCTAGTTCATCGCTTTCTGCAAGACCCGGTCGCTACTGCTCCCGGTTCTGACTTTGTGATTTCCTGCGTCTTAGATTTGGACCAAGTAGGCCTTCTGTGCAAAGCCTTTCGCGCCTATTAACCTAGCCAATATCCTGAGCACGTAAAGCAATCCCGGTAGCGCCGAGAAAGATTAAGAGCATCGTCAAGAGCACTCCAAGATTGGTCAAATGTCCGCCCCATGGATGTAAGAAATCGACGGAATTGCTCAGATTGTCTGGGATGCGAGTTGCCTCAGCTATTTTCGGAGCAGGCCCGAGTTTGGGTGCAGTTGGTTTCGTAGGAGAGCCTCTGTTCAAGAGGTCTTTCTGATATTGGTCCATAGCCTTTTCAAAGTCTTTTGAGTCTTTTTCGGCGTCGGACTTGTATTGGTTGATTCTCGCCTTGGCATCCACAATGTTTGCATCGTTCTCATGTTCAATCTGCTTGTAGAGCCCGCGCCCTTCATTCTTTGCGGCCGGCTGAGCATTCTCGTCCTTACCACGCAGCACATCGAGACCTGACAAACGTTTCATTTCATCAAATGACCAAGTGGCCGGCATCACGACGCCGACAACTTTGGCCGAACCAACCGGAACCCCAACCAGGCCACAGAACAGAATCTGTGGTATCAAAATCAGCGGCACAAGACTCGTCGCCATCTCAGATGTTTTTACTACTGCTGAAATAAACAGACCCAGTGCGATACCAACCATCCCGGTTAGAATCATGACGAGCAGTTGCGGAATGCCACCAAACTTACCAGGCATACTCATCAGCGTTGTAACATCAAGCAGTTTCAGCGTGCCGAAGAGCAGAAGACATTGAAAGCTCACGATCATCATCAGCACAAAAAGTTTCAAACCTACGTAAGGCAATAGCCGCAGATTGACCATGCGCTCACGGTTATAGACAGCCCGTTCGCGAATGACCTCTCTTGAAGCGACAGATGTGCCAAACCAAAGTGCAACCAGCGCCAGGATAAAATAGGGGAAATCTCGCTGGGAGTTAGCGCCAACAACCAAATACGTGAGTAGCGCGATGATCGGCGCCTGAGCAAAAAGTATGAGTAGGTTAAACTTGTCACGGGCCAATACGCCCAAATACCGCCGCGAGAGCGTGGCCCACTGTCGGAGCGAATCGCCAAGTGTTGTTCGCCGCTTCGCCGGCGCCGCCTGACGCGGCGTACTCGAAACTTCTGTCAGCGGATCCGCGACGTTCCTTTCAAATTGCTCGGTTTGCATGAAGCGGAGTTTCCATTCTTCCGCCACTGCTTCAGCAGCCTGCTCCCTGGATATTTGCCCGTTGGTCTTTGCGAGGCGCTCACTGATGGGCGCTTCCAATTTGTCGTAGAGGTCTTTAAAGCTTTCAGCTCCCACATGGGCGAGGGCCTCGTATGGCTTACCGTAGAAGACGAGTTTGCCCCGCATCAGGAGAACAACCTTGTCAAAGAGCTTGACGTTTTCCATCGCGTGAGTAGTCAGAATTACTGTTCTGCCCGATTCGGCTATCTGGCGGAAAAGCTTCATGACCTTTTCTTCTGTCGCCGGGTCGAGACCGGAAGTCGGTTCGTCGAGGAAGATGACTGACGGTTTCGTAATGAGTTCCACCGCGATGGAGACACGCTTGCGTTGGCCGCCTGAAAGTTGGGAGATGGGAACGTCGCGCCGTTCAGAAAGTCCGGTAACGTCCATCACTTCACCTACGATCTGATTAATTTCTTTTCTCGAGATATCCCGTGACAGTCTTAAGCGCGCCACGTAATAGAGCGTGCTATAGACAGTCAATTCGCGGTGAATGATATCGTCCTGGGGCACATAGCCGATCGACTGCTTGAGCGACTCGAGGTGATGATAAAGATCCAGATTGTTCACCAAAACCTGGCCACTAGATGCGGGGCGCATCCCGTTGAGCGAGTCCATTAGAGTAGACTTGCCGGCACCCGATGGACCCAGCATCCCGACAAACTCGTTCGGCTGAATGCTCAAACACACTTCGTCTAAAAGCCTGACCTTCCCTGGGCCTGAGCGGTTTGGTACTTCCTTCGTAACCTGGAAAACATCAATGCGCGTCTTGGCCCGGTTGTCAAAGACAGCGACGCCCCTTTGCGGATGCACTCTCAGTAGAAAAGGGCCAATCTGTACCAGATCTTCCGGCTTGATCCATTTACGACCGGTGATGCGTTGGCCATTGATGTAAGTGCCGTTTGATGAACCCAGGTCCTCGATCGCCACACCCGCAGTGGTATTAAAAACCGAAGCATGCCGGTTGGATATCAGGAGACCATCGAGCCGAATATTGCAATCCTCGCTGCGGCCGATAGTGAGTTGTCCGCTATTGCCAAATGCTTGTTCAATAAAAACCTGCGGTCGATCCGCGACACTGGCATGGCTGATCTGCAGGGGCGTCCCTGAACCAAGCACCATGGTTCCCATCTTGTTCGAAGTTGAGACCACCGGTACCAATTCCGGGGCCACGATATCAACGTATTGAGCAGGCTGCTGCGCCGGCCGTGGCACCGGGTTAGCTGGATCAACAAACCGGATTGTCGGACCGCCAGAACCCAGTTCGACTCTATCGTCGTGCTGGAGCACCTCGGGTGCGGCAATTCGCCGCCCGTTAAGCAGCGTTCCGTTAAAGCTGCCAAGATCAACCAGTATGTACTTTCCATTCAGCCTTCGAATTTCGGCATGACGGCGCGATACCATCGCTGCGGCAGCGTCAATTGCCCCCTCCACCGCAGCATCGCGGCCGAAACGAGTGAGTTCTTTGTTGAGTTCGATCCTCCTCAGGCTCCCCGTTCCAGCACCCGACAATTCCGCAAAGGCAGGCTCGCCGGGCTTGCGCTGAGCTGTTCCAGTAGGCTGCTTGTGTGGGGCTGATTGAAGACTCGGTGCTGGTGAAGCTGATGTTTGACGAGGAGGTAACGACGGAGATGGACGGGGCGATTCCGCCAGCGTTTCCATTCCCGTCATTTTCTGTCCCATTCTGATGACCACCAGGACGGGTCCACCAGATCCGAATTGGACTCGCGAATTCACGCTTAGCGCCGCAGGTTCTTTGAGCAGCTGCCCGTCGAGAAATGTACCGTAGGTGGAACCGCTGTCTGACACCAACCAGCGGTCATTCTGTAACCGGAATTCAGCATGCTGCCGAGAAACCGTTGGCCATTGTTTTTGATTAAAAACAATCTGACAGGTCGCAGGGTTGCGCCCTACAGCTATCAACGGCTGGTTATAACTGGTCTCGTTCTGTTGCCGTCCCTGAATTTCTTCGGCGAAGGTGATTTGTGTCACGTAAGCAGCTTTCTCAAAAAGTCTGGGAGGCAATTAGGCCGTAAGAATGAATCAAGAAGCGGAAAAGCTTGTCGCGAACTAGTGCTTTTAACTCAGAAACAGTTTACATGGCAAATGTTTTCTCTCAACCAAATGTACGTTGATTATTTTAGGTAGCGGGTCGGCGCCGAAGTTGGCATGGATCAGCATCCACTTTCTGTTTTGCTTCTTATTGACGCGAGTCAACACTCCACGAACTAGGTTCTGTCTTGGCATTCTTGTCCTTCGTCAAACCGACGTAGTTGTAACTGAGAATAGCGACATCGCCGGTGTAAACTTGTACTTTCGGATTAGGGACGCCTTCCGATTACAATGGTGACGCCCGTGTGTGTGGCCGCTGTTACGTTACGAACTTTGGCAAAGACCCCGGCAAGCTGATCAGCTAAGGAGGTACTCAAAGAACGGAGAACGCGCTCTTGCTTTTGTGCCGAATTCCAATCGCCGAGTCCGATATAAGCCAGGGCCAGACCAAAATAGGCTTTGGCGAAGCCTGGATCGAGAATGATGGCCTGCTTCAATTCCTCTACGGCAGCCTTCTGACGGCTCAAGTTGTTGTAGGCCAGTCCCAGACCGTAGTGCAACTCGGCAAGCGTGGGCGATTGACGGATCTCGCTTCCATCTGATTCCGCTTGAGCCCTGGTGCTGTACATTGCTTGCTGAAAAGCTTCCAGCGCCTCCGAATGCTTACCTAACCCCGTGTATGCCTCGCCCAATCGGTAAAAATCTTCCGCGCCTACAAGCTGTGTATTAAGGCGAATAGCGACCTTCAACGCGGCAATGGTCTCCTTATCCTGGCCAAGTGCTGAATATGCTAAACCGAGCTTGATATAGGCCAGCGCGTCTTGTGGATCGCGGAGGACTGCTCGGCGAAGTGCACCGACAGCTTCGGTATAACGGCGCGCTGTAAGGTATGTGAGTCCTTCCTTGTAAAAGAGGCCGGACTCTTCCGAAGAAGGAGCGCGTGGTACTACCGATGAAGCATCCGAGTTAGTACCTGACAAGGCAACGGTATGCGAGTTCGAATTTGATTCTTCTCGTTTGGGGACAGTCGCCACTTGGTTTTTCATTGCGGACTGGCTCGAGGGCAGGACGGCCGGCATGCTTTTGCTCGACGGCGCAAAATAATAAGTAATCACGCCCAAGAGCCTTGCTGGTGTCGGAGAAAGTTTGACCGGAGAGAAGCGCGCCTTGAGCGCGGCCGCTTCAGCTGCTTTGTTTAGAAGCTGATTAGCGGACGCACCTTTAACGTTCGTTACTCGGCCTTGCTCGTCGATAACTATTTGAACCTCCACTCTGCCGTTCTGTCCGTTAAGCTCGGCTGCTGATGGGAGTTCTGGTTGCGGCAGCAGAATGGCGGCAGTTCGCAGCGCTGCTTCTGAGATATGGTTTAAGGGCACGTTACCGGGTGAGACAGGCGGTGTTTCAAAGGAAGCAGATGCCGTTTCGGCAGCCTTGGAGCCGTTCTTAGCGGCTGTAATATTGTCTGGCAAAGACGAGGACGGGATACTCGCAGTCTTATTCCCGGATATGCTGTTATCAGTTCTGTGCACTGCTACGGTCGCCGTCTCTTTATTGTTTGTGGTTGATTCGCCTGCTGCGGTGACCGTCCCAGTCGATTGCAAACCCGAGATTCTTTCCCGGGAAATGAGAGGTGGCGAGGGCGCTGAAACAGAACTGGGCTGCGATGTCGAGGCCATTATTTTATTAATGGCGTTGGCGTAGTAATAGGTAATCATTCGAAAAGTGACTTCCACCGGTTCGACGCTGAGCGTGCCGTTTTCGTAGACTGCCACAGAGGTAGTCATCTTTCTCCAGTTTCCCAGTTCGTCAAATTCGTATTGATATATCTCTTTGCTAAGAATCGATCCATCGTCGGCGCGCACAACCATCTCTGTAATATTACCCTTGTTATCATAGCGATACTGTTCTTTTCCTATCGGTGCGCTACCTTCTACCGGATGCGCGACGGAATCAATCTTGTGGCCGTTAATATCGTAGGTTGTAATTCCCCGCACTACTCTCGGTCCTTCAGTCGGCGTTCCATCCTTTACGACTATTTTTGAGGTCTCAACGCGCACTCGACGCACCGGCCCATTCAAACCATCTTGTTCCCTGTCGCTGCTTTTTGTGTGAGTTGTTTTGCGCATCGTGGCTTCTTGTGCGTGGGCCAACGGCCCGAAGCTAAAAAGAACCCAGCAGAGCCAGACCAATAATGTCAATTTCTTCATATATTGTTCCCCGCTGATAACATTGAGGGGTTTGATGAGTCGTATCAGCTTTTATCGTTCCGGAGTCACCCGCAAGATTACAGTTTCCCTGAGCTTGGCATCCTTTGGGTAGCGACGCTCACGCGCAATACGCAGCGCTGTAGCTTCGTAGGCTCCCAAACCAACCTGAGGGTTTTGTATGTACGCCTCAGTCACGTGTCCCTGCTCAATTTGTAGCACCACCGCAACCGTCCGCGAAGAAGGCTTAGATGCCGGCTTGCTCTCTGGAGGCGTAACCTTTGGCGCGGCCTTTGTAATTGCTTTGATGTTACGGCCTCGAGCCTCGGCCGGAGTAGTTTCCTCAACCTTTATCCGCCGTTCACTGTTGGGCGTGAATGGTGAGGGCTCCTCTCGCACCGTTTGCGTGGATGGTCTGCTCCCGCCCGCATTGTTGGATGGGGTGGGAGCGAACGACGGTTCGGCTATGGGCGCACGCACGGCCTCTCTCGGTAGTATCCGCTTCCCCTTCCAATACGAAGCAGTGACAATCGCGGCGAGGATAAGAAGTAGGAGAATTACACTTGCCCTGCGAGCGAATTTCCAGCCCACATGATTCGTGAGGGATTGCTTCAACCTAACCCGGTAAGGCACAGAATCGGCCACCAGAATATTATTAGACGTCTGAGGTTGCGTCATTGAAGGCAGCGCGACACGCTGGGCCAAAAATTGATTCGTCCCGACTGACGCATAGAATGCTTCTTTGAAATCGTGGGATTCTCTGATTGGTTGATCGTTTGCGGGGACGGTTGCGGTCTTCTCAGGCAACGTTGCTTCGAGATTGGGGTCGACCAGGTTATCTCCAGCTTCATCTACGATGGATTGATGTTCGGCCTCCTCTGCTTCATATGTATCAATGCCAAAACGTTCTTTAACGAGAGTTCGTTCGTCTTGTAGTTTAAAAGTTGAAGTTGGTGGCTGGATTAAGGGGTCGAAGCTAAGATGAGTTTCTCCCATGGAAATCGCCAGGTTGATCGCTGGAACCCCTGTGAAAGGACCCATGCGTGCGTCCACAAGCTTACCCTGCCTGAAGAAGAATGCCCCTCGACTTGATCCCGCTATGATCTGGAGCCGTCCGCTCTCGCCACGCGAGGAAAGGATTGCGATCTCGTCCAGTAGATTATGACTAGTTTTGATTTCTTTTATGCTCATCGCCACACGGAAGAGCTAACTCAGGAAATCTTGAGGTATCTTAGAACCTTTAACAACACTGTATAGGATTACGACTAGAACAGGTGAGCAGTGCCGCGCAAGTGCAGGCCTGCGACCAGCCGAAATGGTTGTCTGAGCAGGCAGAATCCTATGTCAAAATCTGTGGGCAGTCAATTATTCTTGTTCGCGAATGTTATGTAATGATGGGACTGGAAACACGCGAGGCTGGGCGTCGCCCTTCGTCGCAGTGCTCTTCAAGGGCGGCGTGTAGCTAGTCACCATCGGCATCATCGGCGAGTACATCGGCCGCATCTATGGCGAGGTCGAAAACAGCGCCCCGTCTACCTCGGGAGAGCCTGGGCGTCGCGAGAAGGTAGCTGGCGCAGAGGCGACGGTCGGCCGCGGCGAACTGCGTTAAGCGGCAACTGGCAGCAGTTGCCAGTCACGCTCAGCATTTTGGCCACCATTGCGCGCGGCAGCGAAAACACGAGCATGTTCACGGGTCACACTTCGCCAGCATTCCGGCGGCTGATCAACTTTCTCATCGTCAAGTCGATGCTCGACGTGCTATTCGTCGGCGTCGTCGCGGTCGGGTTCTACTATCGCGCCTTTGATCCGTATTTTCAGGGCACGCTCGACGAGGCGGGGCCGGAGCAGGTCGCGGGCTGGGTCGTGAACCAGCGCGCGCCCGACGCGCCCGTCGAGGTGCAGCTCTACATTGACGGCCGCTTCGCGGACAGTCGTGCGGCCGATTATCCGCGCCCGGACATCGTCGCCGCGGGCGCTGCCGCCGACGCCCGGCACGGCTTCTTCTTCTACACGCCGCCGCTCGAGGCGGGTGAGCACGAAGCGCGCGTCTATGTCGTGCACGCGAGTTTCGGCGGGCGTCTGCGCACGCTGCAACTGCTGGGCACGCCCGCTCGCTTCCGCTCCGAAGCGCTGCCGGCCGATCCTTTCTATCGCGGCTGGCTCGAAGATGCCAATCAACAAATCGTGCGCGGCTGGGTAGTCAATCGCGACGTGCCCGCGGAGCGCGTCGAAGTTCACCTCTACATTGACGGCCGCTTCATCGAGCAGCGCGCAGCCGACTACCCGCGCCCGGAGTTGTACGCAGGCAAGCTCCTGAGCGACGAACGACACGGTTTCCTCTTCTTCACGTCGCAACTCTCGGAGGGCGGGCACGAGGCGCGCGTCTATGCAGCACGCACGCACGATGGTGGCCGCCAGTTGCTCCTAGTCGGCCGACCCTTGCGCTTCCACGTCAAGCTTGACCCGCCGGCGACGGGCAGATAGCGACGAAGTGATTTAAAATTTTAGATTGCTGATATTAGATTTGAGATTTGAACATCGATGGCGAGTTGAGTCTTTATCGAGCCCAAACCAAAAATTGTACCCCAGAGGATCGAACTAGCGCATGAACGTTGATCGAACGCCGAAGGAAACAGACAACACACGCAGTGTCGCAGAGACGAACGCTGGCGAACACGCGCACGTCGTCGGCAGTCGCGCCCTGGCGGCGTGGGAGATCAGTTCGGTCACGTTGTCGTTCCTGCTGGTGGCGTGGACTGTGCGCCCGCTCGCGGACAACAGCAAGTTGCTAGGCGCTTTGCCGCTGGCGCTCGCCGTTCTTTTGATGCTCATCTCGCACCGCGCGCACGGCGAGTCGGCGCGCACGGTCGGCTGGCGGCTCGACAACTTCTACGCTGCGGCGCGCTTGCTCGTGTTACCGGTCGCTGCCGTATGCGGGTTGATCTTTCTGGCGGGCCGACTCTATGGGCACGCTAACTCGGAGAAGGTGCAGCAGTTTCAATGGGTCTTGTGGCTGCCGGCGTGGGCGCTCGTGCAACAGTACGCGCTGCAAGGCTTCATCAACCGGCGCGCGCAAGTTTTGTGGGGACGCGGCTGGCAGAGCGTCCTGCTCGTCGCCAGTATCTTCGCCCTACTTCACCTGCCGAATCCGTGGCTGACCTTGATCACCTTCGCGGGCGGACTGCTGCTCGCACACGTCTATCAGCGCGTGCCAAATCTGGTGGCGCTTGCGATCGCGCACAGCCTCATCTCGCTTATGCTGGTCTGGACGCTGCCCGCCGCGCTCTTGAAAAGCCTACGCATCGGTTTCAAATATTTCGGTTGACCGGGAAAGCCGCGGCGCATCTAAGACTTTTGCCCGACGCGCCGCAAAGTGCCGCGGATTCGACTATTTTCAGATCTGGTATTTCTCTTTCCTGACCTTCGAACACAAACAAGCTGCGATTCGGTAGGGTGTGGATTGCTGATCGCGATCAAATGTTGAAGGACAAACTCTTCACGCCATCGCCTTCATAGGACCTTGTCCATTCTTCATCCATCTCGCGTTCGACCGGCGGGAAATTTTCGACAAGACTCCGTTCGATAAGGTAGGAGAGAATTCGCTGAGCATTCAACTCAGCCGCTGTTTGTGTTGTTTCGAGAACGATCTCCGGACTGTTTGGCGGTTCGTATGGATCATCAATTCCAGTGAATCCAGTGATTTGCCCTTCACGTGCCTGCGCGTACATCCCTTTGGGATCGCGCTGCTCGCAAACTTCGAGAGGAGTATCGACGTAGACCTCCATAAATCGATCACTCCCAATCATGGAGCGACATTCATTTCGGGTCGCTCGGTAGGGACTAACGGCTGCGCAAATCACGGCCCCTCCATGGCGCACTATCTCAGCCGCTACAAAACCGATGCGACGGATGTTAATGTCGCGGACTTCCTTGCCGAAAAAGTGGAGATGATCGCCCTACGGCCAACGCGCTTTCCCCGCTGCGCAATTTGCGAAATCTGTGGATTCCACTTTTAAACGCAGCGCCTTTCCCGTGTTCACGGTTCCTGAGTCGCTGTTCACGACCGGCTGTTGCTGACGCCGTTGGCCAGTGGAGCGCATGACCGTGTATGCGATGTTGGCTGGAAAAGCAAAGGGTCGAACCGTCTCGATCACTACGGTTGCCGGCACCGAAACAACTGACATCATCGAACTGGAGCTAAGCCAGGGCTGAGCCTCAAGCGTTGCCAAGGGGAAGCGGAAACTGCCGGTCAGAAAACCTGAAAGTTCTTTTGTATAAATGGGCTGGTTATCGCTGTCGAGAAAGATCACGCGAAAGTTGCTGCCATTGTTTCGGCCGTTAGACCAGCGCAACTCGAGCTCAACTGCTTGACAATCAGTTCCGTTGAGTGGGATGTCAAAGCTCTCGCCCTGCCGCTGGAATTTGTAAGAGCCCGAAGTCTGCGGCGCAGTATCGCTGCACTGGTTTAAGGCTCCATCATGGCCAGTTACTATAGCCTGATTCGAAACGGTCTCCGGACCGGAAGCCTGCCCATAGACAATAGCGTTTTGACCAAAAGTTCGATCCGGAACGTAAGCGCTGCCCAGACCGATCAGAAGCAGCGCGATCGCAAGCTCGAGTAACCCAACGAGGCGAAAACGCGCAACCCATCCCTTCGCCCGGTCTCCTGTCCCCTTTCCCGTTCTCATAAAGACACCTCCCCTGCAATTCCAAACACGATCTAGGGCAAGTGTTATGTGAGACTACTTGAGCGACGTTTGGGTGAGACTGTGGAAAACCTTGTTAGCTGTCCGCTTCCGGTTACTGCCGACTGACTAGGCGGGGCTAGCTGAATACTAGCGAGCCGGGCGCGCGTACGCAATAAAATTCTTTACTACATAAAGTTTTGGTATGAAACCTCAGAAAATTTCCCCACCTGGTGCACGAAAACCTGAAATCGAAAGAAACAAACAGCGCAATGCAAGAGGGGATCGCCCTATAACATCGCGCCGTTGTTTTTCCCCCAATGTCTCACGTTGGTACCCACGCGCAACAGTCGGGCGAATACGGCCATGTTATTTGAACGGTAAATTCTCATCAATCATTCGGAATGAAATAAAACAGGTGCCGCATGCAAAACCTAGGCACCGGGCAGTTTTTCTTGTACCAGAGGCGCTACGGCCACGCGATTGCGGCCTTGATTCTTCGCCACATAAAGCGCTTCATCACTCGCGGCATAAAGCGCTCGCTCTGAATTCGCGTGGTCAGGACACGCGGCAACGCCAATGCTCACTGTAAAGCTTCCAACCCCCTCAATGTGTTGCTCGGCCAGAATTTCAAGCAGGCGTTTCGCGGCTAACTCCGCTTTCGTCGCGGCGATCCCGGCAAATAACAGGGCAAACTCTTCGCCGCCCAACCGTGCTGCAGTGTCGTTGTCCCGAGAAACTCTGGACAGCGTGTCGGCAACCTCTCGGATGACGGCGTCGCCCAAAGGATGTCCAAACGTGTCATTGATTGACTTCATGTGATCGATATCAAGCAGGAGCAATGCGCACGGCACTCCATAGCGACGCCACCTTTCAACCTCCCGCGACAATGCCACACGAAAACGCCTGCGATTCGCTAGCCCGGTCAAGTGGTCCAAGTCAGCCTCGCCCCGAAGCTGTTCCATAGTGTGTCGTAATGTGGCCAATTGATTAGCGCGCAGCGTTAGTAGTTCGATCTCTGCTGGTATCTGGAAGTAGTCAAACGCTCCGGCTGACATTGCTTCCTGACGCTGTTTCAACGTTGCCGCTTCGGTTCCCATCAAGATTAGCGGCACACCATCCTGGGTTTGGTTTAGCATTCGCGCGAGTTCCTGGATCGTCAGACCCTTGAGCGCTGTGCTGGCTATAACGAGCTGCGGGCGAGTGCGCCTCAAAGATATCGGCGCCGCGGCAGCGGCACATACGTCCAGCACTTTGAATCCGGCCGACTCAAGCGGCGAAATGAGTGGAGTATCTGGCTCGTCGGTAATTACGAGTACACGCCGGTGCTCGCGTGAAACTTTCTCCACGAACTTTTTCTTCTGGGTTTTCGCTTTCACCAGCGTCCTCAGTGGAGTGAGGAGGATCTGCCGGCAAGAGAATCTGGAAACGATCTGATTCTTTGACGACAATTCAGAGTAGGGCAACTAGTAGAATAAGCGAGGGTGAGATAGAACCTCAACGTTTAACGTATGGGGGTCTTATTAGGAAAATCATGATTGGCGTTCAACCGTTGGCGGAGCAACTTCCCGGCTTCAGAAAAAGGGGACCTTCTAGTCCCCTTTTGTTAAAGGTCTCACACGCTGGTCAGCCTCTAGACGCTTGCCGCGACCTTAACTTGCTTATCGATCATGCGGGAGAGCGAGTCTTTGCTCGTGGCGCCGACTACACGTTCCACTTCTTTGCCGCCGCTGAACAGAATCAAAGTTGGAATGCCCTTGATGCCGTAGCGCTGGGCTGTTCCAGTATTGTCATCGACATTTACTTTCACGACTTCAGCGGTCTCGCTGTACTGTTCCGCAATGGCCTCGATGGTTGGCGCAATCATACGACACGGCGCGCACCACTCGGCCCAGAAATCTACCAACACTGGTTTAGTTGATTGCAGCACATCTTTTTCAAAAGAATTGTCCGTTACGTATCTTACTTTCTCACTCATTTGTTTCTTCCTTGCTCCTCGATTTAGAAACCTACCCGATCTGACTTCTTCTCTTCCGGGTCGCTTTTTGGTTTCTGACTTGTTCGCGCTTCGCGCTCAGTTGCGAGCGAGACGCCCGCGCTCCCAGTTTTACTGGCGCTGGCCTTCGATGAAACTCTTCAGCACGCGGGCCCGCGATGGGTGCCGAAGTTTCCTAAGCGCCTTCGCTTCGATCTGCCTGATGCGCTCCCGGGTCACGTTAAAGTCTTGGCCAACCTCTTCCAGCGTACGCTCGTGTCCTTCTCTGTCGAGACCAAAGCGCATACGAATGACACGCTCTTCGCGCGGACTCAGTGTTTGCAAAACATCGCCGGTGATTTCACGCAGGTTCGAAGTGATCACTCTTTCTGCCGGGCTCGTGCTCGACTTGTCTTCGATCAAATCGCCTAACTGCGAATCGCCACTCTCGCCGATGGGTGTTTCCAGCGAAACTGGTTGCTGCACGAGCTTGCGCGCCTTGCTGACTTTCTCGACCGACATGCCCATCTTTTTGGCAATCTCTTCCGTCGTCGGTTCACGACCCAGCTCGCGAACCAGCTCGCGCGACGTGTTGCGCAGCTTGTTGATGACCTCGATCATGTGCACCGGAATGCGAATGGTGCGTGCCTGGTCCGCGATGGCGCGTGTGATCGCCTGGCGAATCCACCACGTCGCGTATGTAGAAAACTTGTAACCCCGGCGCCACTCAAACTTGTCCACGCCTTTCATCAAACCGAGGTTTCCTTCTTGAATCAGATCCAGAAACTGAAGACCACGGTTCTGATACTTCTTAGCGATTGAGACCACCAAACGAAGGTTTGCTTCGGTCAACTCGTGCTTGGCCTGCGCGGCCTGGGCTTCGCCAGTCACAATCATCTGATGCGATCGTTTGATTTCCAGCGGCGACACATGATGTTCGGCTTCGATCTCTTTTAGCCGGCGCTTGGCGGCGGAAACGTGCTTCCGAAACTCTTTTGCGTCGTCTGCCTTAATTCGTTTCTTGGTAAGTTTCGCATTATACGTTTCGATCTCGCGCTCGAGCGTCCGCGTCTCACGATGAATCGTCGCGATAGAATTTATCAGGCGCTGGCGGACGGCTTCCTTCAAATGAAGGACGCTGATTTCCTGTACGATCTCGAGTCGCGTGCGGGCCACCTTGCGGCGCAACCGTGTTAACTTTTTCGAAGTCTTACCGCGCTTAGCTTTCTGTTCAGTGTTGAGCTGCACCAGCTCTTTAAGGCCACGCTTGTAGAGCTTGCGAATATTTTGGATGCCTTCGATGGTCCACTGAAAATACTCTTCCGTCTTGTCTTCGTGTTCTTCCGTTTCCGTCTGATCGGAAAAAGTGATTACATCACGAATGCCAATCGTGCCGGCTTCAAGCTCCGAGCCTATCTTCAAGAGTTCAGCAACGGCAATCGGCGAACGGCTGATACCTTTTTGCGCACGCTTCTGTCCCCATTCAATCCGCTTGGCAATCGATACTTCCTGCTCGCGCTTAAGTAGTGGCACTACGCCCATTTCGCGCATATACACGCGAACCGGATCCGACGTTTTGTCCAGTTCACCTGCCGATAAATCAAGCTCCATCTCTTCGGGAGCGTTGTCATCATCTTCGACGCGCGCAGCAGCGGAAGATGGCTCACCCATCACGGGCTCATCGGTTTCAGTTCCTGCGATGCCCGCGGTGGCGAGCTTTTCCAAAACCTCATCGATATCTTCGATCGAAACTGTGTCGTCCAGCAGCTCTTCGTGGGCGCTGGAAAAATCTGGTTTAACCGAATCCATCGGCTCAACCCCATCCTGATCTTTTGGAAGCCTAGCCAATTTCAGACCGTCCTTTCGCGCGAGTTTGTTTTTTCGTTGAGGAGAGAGCCCCGCGACGTTGTCTCTCTCGAAACGCTATTCATATTACGAAACGGCGCGTTCTCTAGTTTCTCGCAGATACCGACTGCACTCTCGCTACCTGCTTTCTCTTGCCGTTGGTGGCGCTCACCCTCTTGCCGCTCGCAGTACTCATACACGGCTTCAATCGTGAAACGACATCTCTCAATGTCATGTTTGCCAGCACACCTTGGACGGCAGCGTCCACTTCGTCCAACACATCGTTGAGCACCGCACCAATGTTTACGCCGACCGGGCAATCCGGGTTAGGTGGATGTCGATGTAACGAAAAGACGCCGCGACTTTCAACGGCTTGATAAATATCTTGAAGGGTGATGCTCTCAGGCGGCCGGGCAAGCTTTGACCCGCCCATGGATCCTGTCTGCGAAATCACCAGGTTCGATTCCGCCAACTCGCACAGCATTCGGCGGATCACAACCGCGTTGGTATTAACACTTTCCGCTACCTGTTCAGATTTCAGCGGCTCTTCCTCTGCCCACGCCATGAGCGTGAGAACGTGAACCGCCACCGCGAATCTGCTGCTGGTTGACATAACCGAAAAACCCTTGGAATTGTCTGTAACAAATATAGTTACAGTTGAGCTTTTTGTCAAGAGCTGTCTGCATTGTTAACGCCATCAAAACGGCTTAGCCGGCGATTCTCCGATGTTGACTAACCTATCCGGCGCCAGCCTTTGCCGAGTGTTTGAACCAAATCCGCACGATTATTTGTTCGGCGCTAAACCGGAAGCGAACGGTTCTAATGCATGCAAGCAACTGGGGACGCGGATTACCTGTGGACCATGACGTTCCGGACGGCTTCATTTATTAACCTTTACGCGGCCCTAATTACAGATTGAGCGAAATGGCATAAGCATTGCTCCGCGAACCAGTGTTCGAGACGCTTTAGACGATTCGCAAGCTACCAAC
>JBDUCB010000180.1:0-3217 GCA_040003695.1 bacterium | reverse complement strand
TCGCGGAGTTGGACGGTGGTTTTAACGATTATGTCTACCGACAGACGGGAACGGCCGATGCGCCACTCACGGCAGGCATGTCTTATGGATTCGATCAGCCACATCTTGACGTCGATAGAATCACGGCTGGACCATGCTTCAACCGCGTCTACTCACCCTGGCTGAATACTTCGGGCACAAACCGCTCAAACGTTTCCAACTCCCCAGACTTCGGCGTAACGATGACGAGTCTGGCGGTGGGCAGCACCTCCTTCAACAATCGTACGACTCGAATCTCTCTGGCACCGGATGGAAAGGCCTATATCATTTACAAAACCCGCGAAGGATCCGCGGGCACCAATTTTGAAAACGTTCACTTTAATGTCATGCGTTCGGATGACTGCGGCGCAACGTGGTCAGCGCTCGGCGCGACTGGAACCTCGGTACACGGAGCAGGAACGGTACAATCCTGGTTTACTTCAAGTTGGGGGAATGCAGCGAAGGGTCTGATCGGACGCGCTCGAAGCAGTGATGCCTGGATTGCTGTCGATCAGACTGATGGAGACATTTACGCCGCCTACGTCAGTAAAGACGCCTCAACCTTCGGGCAGATTTATGTAGCCCGTTCAACGGATCAAGGTTCCACCTGGGCCTCCACCCGCGTAACGGATGGAACACATCACTCGGCCTATCCTGAAATAGCAGTGGCAGGCAACGGAGCCGTCGGGGTTCTTTATATTGACTATGACGACTCTGGAGCAAGCACTATCTTTCGCCACCGCTTCGCGCGTTCGTACAACAACGGCGCAACCTGGAATGATCAAAATCTTCAGAGTATGAATCCTTCTACTTTGTCTAATGCAAGTAACGGATTTCTTTGGGGTGATTACGAAGGTCTCACCGCTCTGGGCCATACTTTCTATGGTGTGTTTACAGGGGAGTCAATTGGCAGGGTGCCGGCGCAAATGGATCCCATATTTTTCAAGACGTCTGCCGTTTCCACTGAGGCGGATTTCTACGTTCGCGATTGGACCGACACAATGGCCAGCGGAGACGATGGTGCGGAGCCTTCGACTCATGCCAGTTTTTACAGTACCAGCGACGTCTGGAATCAGCGCAACAACGTAGCTCCCACCTTCAATGCCAACAATCAACCGATCAATGAGGATCCTCGCAACGGTGCCTTCGCCGCGGGCGACAATTTTGCCTTCACACGCGTTTTTCGCAGTGCTTCGGGCAGCGCCGCCACGGTCACCACGCACTTTCTGTTTTCGGAATTCGGAACGGGTAGCAACTATCAGGACGCAGGCTCGCCGGCCGGAACACCGATCAATTTCGGCGCCGGTGACGCGACACAAACGATGTCAAGCGGACATGCATGGCATCTGGATTCCACTACCTCAACACATCTCTGCCTGGCTGTCGAAGTCTCCACTGTTGCCGATCCCTTCATGCCTCCGAGTTTACTGGGCAGAGCACCTGGATGGCCCACCACGGACCTGATGGTAATCAATGACAATAATAAGGCGCAGCGGAATATGGGTGTCTATTACGGTACAGACAGTGGAGAGATGACCTTCTACGCCATTGCTCACAACGCTGCAACCTTCAGGCGCAACATGCAGTTGCGTTATGAAGCGATTAAGGAGGCGCTACCGTCATTACGCAATGCGCGGATACAGGTCATCGGGCAACGCGGCGGGAGTATGACCTTTAAGTCAGGCGATACGATCACGCTGCGAGACATGGAACCGGGGGAGAATCGTTGGATTGGACTAACGATGGCTTTTTCCAACAATGCAAGCTCCCTTCCTACGGTTTCGTTCTATGAGATGTTGGATGGTAGGGCCATCAACGGGTTTGGCATTACAGCGGCAGCCGCACCCTTGAGCACTATTATCAGAAGCAATTTGGAACTTCATCGCTCGGTCTTCACGCGTTTGGCGGCTATCACTCGTAACGATAAAGCGAAGCGCCAAGTCGAGGCGGCAGAAGAATTACTCAAGCAGCGGCCCGACGAAACATATTATCGAAAATTCCTGCAAACAAACTTGCCCTCGCTTAGCGGTCATCTACGAGATACTGCAAAGCTCCAAAAAGCAGGCGATCCTTTTGGCAGCAACACTGTAATAGAGAGTCTTAAGGCAAATCTGCGCTCTGGAAATGTTGAGCGTATGGCCAACGCGCACGCGGCGTTCCTTCATAAGCTTGATGCACTTCTGACAATGGTGCAAAAGTCTCGAGGAGATACAGCGGACATTCTGCAGACTGTCAGGCTACAACGAGAGTTGTACGCTCGGCCTGAACTCAGCCGCTTCAGCTGCGCCAAATCCATCATCAAATGGAGTGACAACTTTATTCAAGCTTACCAGGCGCGCAAGGCTGGGAATGAGGATTATCTCAAGCTGGTCGAAATGTCCATAGGTTGTTACAAGGAGACTTCGCACAGCGCGGCCCAGAAGCGCGCACTGGCGGAGATAACTCGGAATTTGAAAAACCCGGCGGAGCTTCAGAAGGCGCACCTTAATTACCTTCTGGCCCTGGGTAACGCGATCGGATCGAAATAGACTGCAGCCGCCTCGTTCGCGCGGCTTCGATCGCGCTGGGCAATTACGCTCTACAAAGAGTTCCTCATGTTTATACGCATGGTCTTTCCTTCACGTTTGCGGCCTTCTTTGCATTCCGTGGTTTTATCAACCTGCGGCTTGATCTTTTTCCTGAACTTGTCGTCAGTCACCGCGAAAGCGCAACCACGCCCTGACGCATACCAGAAACAGGGAAAACTCTATCGCATCGAAGTCGAAGACGCAGATGAAGCGGGCTTGATCGTGCAAGAACTGAAAGTGCGTCCGGAACTTCTCCGCGGTAAAAGTCTTTACTACTTCGGCAATGGGTTGATCAACCGCCGTCTTGCTGCTTTCGGTTACACGCCGCAATCAGCAAGTCCCGATGAAGTATTCACCCGGATAGTGCGTATCAGGCAAAGCGGAGAAGAAACGACGGTACGTACGCTCGGCGCGAGAATCATATTACGCGAGCGAGAAACATGGGTCGTGCGCGGCACGCTAACGCAACTGCGCTTGCTTTCGAGCAGAGGCTACAAGCTGGAAGCGCTTGGAAACCGGGAACCCCAGCCACGTCGAATTCAATTGGTACTACATCGGCGTGAAGAGGTGCCGCGAATCGGTGGCGATGTGGAAATCGACCATGTAGGGAAAACTAACAACGGTTATCTCAT
>JBDUCB010000013.1:0-3227 GCA_040003695.1 bacterium | reverse complement strand
AGGGCACGACTATTACTATCGAGCTACCAATTGAAGGCCGCGAAGAGAAAACAGGAGCCAGAATTCGGGATGCAGAATAACTCGAAGTGCGCTGCAAAGCGCACATAGCGAAAAAGCGTCTCCGGTAAATAGTTGTTCTGAGCTCTAACTCCTGATTTCTCACTTCTGACATCTGGACTTCTATTCTTAAGTAATGGCTAACCTGCTAATCGTTGATGATGAACTGGGAATGCGGCAATTCTTGACGCATCTCTTCCAGCGCGACGGCCATACAGTCCGAGCTGCTGAAAACGGGCGGCAGGCGATGGAGATGCTGCGTGCGGCACCCTCGGATCTGATTATTTCTGACGTGCGCATGCCCGACATGAATGGCATTGAGTTGCTGAGATCGGCCCGTGAACTTTTTCCCGACATCGAAGTAGTTCTCATGACGGCGTTTGCCAACGTCGATACTGCTCGCGAAGCTTTTCTGCTAGGCGCATACGACTTTGTTCAAAAGCCTTTCGACAATGACGTGCTGAAAGAAACAATTACGCGCGCATTGCAAAAGGTTTTACTGATTAACGAAAAAAAGGCGCTGCTCGAAGAGAACAAAGTCCTGATTCAAGAACAGCGTACGCGCGGCAAGCTAAATAACATCATCGGCAGCTCGCCGAAAATGCAGGCGCTTTACCAAATGATTGAGACTGTCGCACAGGTGCCTTCAACCGTGCTGGTGACAGGCGAATCGGGCACAGGAAAGGAACTTGTTGCCAGAGCTATTCATGATTTGAGCCCGCGAGCCGAGAAACCTTTCGTTTCAATTAACTGCGGCGCGTTTACTGAAACCCTGCTCGAATCGGAATTGTTCGGCTATGTGAAGGGTTCTTTCACTGGTGCGAACACTAATCGCAAAGGTCTGTTCGAGGCAGCCAACACCGGCACAATTTTCCTGGATGAGATTGGCGAGATGTCGCCGGCGATGCAGGTTAAATTGCTGCGCGTCTTACAAGAACGAAAGTTTCGACCGGTGGGCGCCACCGAAGAATCGGTCGTCGACACGCGCGTCATTGCAGCGACCAATCGTGATCTCGGCAGCATGGTGAAGGATGGAAGCTTTCGCGAAGACCTCTATTACCGCATCTCAGTTATCCCGATTGAGCTTCCCTCTTTACGTGAACGGACTGAAGACATTCGCGGGCTGGCGCAACACTTCATCGAGAAATTTTGCGCGGGCACAGGCCGCCAGTTGTCGATCAGCGAGAATGCAGTGCGTTTGTTGGAAAGCTATATCTGGCCGGGTAACGTTCGTGAGCTGGAGCATGCCATTGAGCGGGCCGTCGCCCTCGAGACTACCGATTCTATTCAACCCGAGCGCTTGCCGGAAAAAATTTCGAACTACAATCCGTACCGCATCGCTGAAAGTTTTGAATTCCCGGAAGAGGGTGTAAATCTCACTGCTCACTTGGACCAACTTGAGAAAACTTACGTGCTCGAAGCGCTGCGCCGAAAAGTTGGGAACCAAACCAACGCCGCCGAGCTACTGGGCCTATCAGTTCGGTCCCTGCGGCATTTATTGGACAAGCACGGCATCCGCGGCCTTACCGCTCAGATGCGAGATGAACGCCGTAATTCTGATTCCACGCCTCGCCGTCGTTCTTCAGATCCTTCACCTCGTCGTCGCGAAGACGACGAATCCGAGTTTGCCGCAAGCGCCGGCGAAACTTGATGTCGCTCCTCATTCTTTCAGAAACCACCTGCGCAACATTTTCCGGAAACCGTCATTAGGTTGCTGACGAAAACTGTCAGCACCAGCAATTGCAGGTACGGCGCACCTCAAACCTTAACCACAAAATGCTCATGATTATTGGGGTTTCGTCAGGGATTCGCGTGGCACGGTCATTGTATTTGAGCTATCTGGCATATCGCGCCCTGTGGGCCAATAACCCTTACAGCTGACGCGAGGGATTTTAAGTGTTTTCGCTCTTCCGGAGCAGCAATGAAAAAAATGAAAATTAACAAACGTCAACAAGGCTTCTCACTGATTGAGTTGCTCATCGTCGTTGCGATCATCGGCATCATAGCCGCCATCGCCGTACCTAACCTGCTCGCTTCCAAGCGCGCGGCTAACGAGGGCTCGGCCATCGCGTCCATCCGCACTATCACCAGTGCCGAAGCCACCTACCAAGCCACCGCTGGCACCGGCACTTACGGCAGCCTGGCCAACCTTAACACTGCGGGTCTGGTTGACTCTGCTTTGTCCGGCAGCACGATCGCGGCCCCGAAGAGCGGCTATGCTTTTGCTGCCGCCGCAGATGCCACCAACCCGAATGCGCAATACCTCGCGACCGCAGCTACTGCCGTGGCCAGCGGCGTATCAGCCACGGGATCTCGCAACTTCGCGTCTGACTCAACCGCTGTCGTGACCTACACGGCAGCAAGCACGACTGCTATGACCTCCAACAACGGGACGCCCATCGGAAACTAGTTGGGAACGGTAATCGATTCCTGAACTCGTAAAGGGGACAGAGCATCACACTCTCGCCCCTTCTCTCTTGCAAGAATGAAAAACGGAAAGATGATCCGAAGCCGTACTAGAGGTGCCCTGAACCAGTTTTGCCGGAAATCGTCATTGGTTCGTTGCCGGATTTTGTCACTCATCCCACTAACCAGCTAGGCGCAGTATCGAGCAATGCTCAAAACCTCAATACTTCTACTAATTTTCCGGAATCCTAACGTGGCATACCACTTGTTATTCAGGTAACCGACACTTCGCGCTCTGCGCGGCACTACATTCGTGATGACGAGGGCCGTTGGCGCGAGAAACCCTAACCACTTTCTCTCTTATAGGAGCACGAATAAAGAAATGAATACGAACAAACGCCAAGAAGGCTTCTCACTAATTGAGTTGCTCATCGTCGTCGCGATTATCGGCATTATCGCCGCCATCGCCATCCCCAATCTTCTCGCTTCCAAGCGTGCGGCTAACGAAGGCTCGGCCGTCGCGTCCATCCGCACCATCACCAGTGCCGAAGCCACCTACCAGGCCACCACTGGCGTCGGCTCTTACGGCAGCTTGGCCAACCTCAACACTGCGGGGCTTGTTGACTCTGCTTTGTCCGGCAGCACCATCGCGGCCCCGAAGAGCGGCTATGCTTTTGCTGCCGCCGCAGATGCCACCAACCCCAATGCGCAATACCTGGCAACCGCAGCTACTGCCGTGGCCAGCGGCTTGGCGGCAACTGGTA
>JBDUCB010000142.1:0-10881 GCA_040003695.1 bacterium | reverse complement strand
CTTCCTTCGCACCGGATTCTTTTAGTTTGCTTTGGACTTCGCCGGTGAATTCGACTAGTTCTTCGCGCTGATGTGAACGCACTTTGATCGTGTACATTTGAGATGGAGGGAATCACACATCGAGGCAGGCCGCAACCCCAGAAACTCGTTATGACTTGTTTGAGTCTTTGCGGTTAAGCAGCGCCCAGCCGGAAGGAAGAACCGCGGCGGCGAGCACGATCTTGATTACGTCGCCAATAAGAAAGGGCGCGATGCTGAGCTTGAAAGCGACGCCAGGCGCCGTGTGAGTTAAAAACGAAAACCACGCCCAACCGGCGATGATGATAATCACCGAGCCCGCAAACATTGCGGCGACGGCCGTCAGGAATCGCTTGTCCCAACCGTTTTCTGCAAATGCGCCGGTAATAAATGCGGCGGCAGGAAATGCGACGAGGTAACCACCTGTCGGTCCAAGCAAGTGAGTGATGCCACCGTGCCCGCCATAAAAGAAAGGCAAGCCGCTTGCGCCTTCGAGCAGATAGACAATCATTGCCATCGCGCCCAGCCGCGAACCTAACAGCGCGCCGGTCAGCAGCACCGCGAAAGTTTGTGCCGTGATTGGAACTGGGCCAACGGGAATCACAATTTGCGCGGCCAGCGAAGTGAGCAAACTAAACACAAAAACCAATGAGACAGAACGCGTCCAGTCCATCGGCGCCAGTGCGGCGCTGAGCAGCGTGTCGGCTTCACTGTATGAATGAACGTGGGAACTCATGGTTTCCAGAGTTTAGAGTTTCGTGTGCAGAGTTTCAAGTTTTCGTCGAAAAAGTGACTGCCTACTTTGAGATCTCACCCTTCAGTTGGCAAAAACGATCCACGAAGTAACACGAAAGTTCACGAAAACAATTTAGTGTAACTTAGTGTGGTTTAGTGGATCGTTCACCTTTTTAATCAGTTCACTAGCCACTCGAAGAATTTTCTTGTTTTTAGGCCGTCTCCGTACACCCAAAGAACGCACAGCGTAAGACCAACTATTTAGTCACCCGCGGCCCTTTTGGCGGCAAGTACCTCAGCAGACTCGTCGACGAGCGTTCCGATGCGCATGCCGTGGAATGAGCGCCAAACAAAGAACACCGAAACCAGGAAAAAGCCGAGCGCCAGTATGTGCGTCAACGTTGTATCACCGTTATTTCGCGCCGTCAGACTTACCGCCAGTTCTACCGCCAACAAGCCAAAAAGCGTCGTGAACTTGATTACCGGATTCAACGCCACCGATGAAGTGTCTTTGAACGGATCGCCAACCGTGTCGCCGACAACGGTTGCATCGTGCAGCGCCGTCCCTTTCTGTTTCAAGTCCACCTCAACAACTTTCTTTGCGTTGTCCCAGGCGCCACCCGCGTTCGCCATGAAGATCGCCTGATAGAGGCCGAACACCGCGATCGAAATCAGGTAGCCGATAAAGAAGAATGGTTCGACAAAAGCGAAAGCAAGGGTCGAGAAAAACACAGTCAGGAAAATATTGAACATGCCCTTCTGCGCATACTGCGTGCAGATCTCGACCACTTTTTTGCTATCTTCAACCGAAGCTTTTTCTACACCTTCAAGGCGAATATTTGCCTTGATGAATTCCACCGCACGATAAGCACCAGTCGTTACCGCCTGGATCGAAGCGCCGGTAAACCAATAGATGACCGCGCCGCCGGCAATCAACCCCAACACAAATGGAGCATGCAGCAACGAAAGGCTGGCAACGTTTGTTGTCAAACCGTCAGTGAGTGCCATGATGATCGAAAAGATCATGGTGGTGGCGCCGACTACGGCTGTTCCAATCAAGACGGGTTTTGCAGTTGCCTTGAATGTATTGCCCGCTCCGTCGTTCTCCTCTAACAAGTGTTTTGCGCGCGTGAAATTAACATCGATGTTGTACTCCCGCTTTAGGTCGCTCTCAACATTCGGCAAGCTCTCGATCAAAGATAATTCGTAAACGGACTGTGCGTTGTCCGTCACTGGTCCATACGAATCGACCGCGATTGTTACCGGACCCATACCTAGAAAACCAAAGGCCACCAAACCAAAACCAAATACGGGAGCAGCGACCGGGTCAACCATCAGCGAGCCCAGGCCAAGGCCAACGTCAAAGCCCAGCGTCGTGATGTAATAAGCAATCGACATCAACCCCACAATACTGATACCGAGCCAATAAGCAGAATAATTTCCAGCCACGAGACCGGAAAGAATATTCAGCGAAGCGCCGCCCTCGCGCGAAGAGGTAACGACCTCACTTACATGCCGCGACTTGGTTGAGGTGAACACTTTAACCAGCTCGGGAATGATTGCGCCGGCGAGCGTGCCGCAGGAGATTATGATTCCGAGTTTCCACCAAAGCGTGTCGTTGCCACCGAGCACGGGAATGGTGATCCGCGAAACAACAAACGTCAGCACCACCGACACTATCGACGTGATCCAAACCAGCGACGTTAACGGGCTTTCAAAGTGCATCTGATCCGCTGTTTTGTAGCGCGCCTTGGCAATAAGGTCGTTGGCGAAGTAAGAAATGGCACTGGCAATGATCATCATCACGCGCATCACAAAAATCCAAACCAGCAGTTGCACCTGCACACGCGGGTTGGGGACGCCCAAAAGAATGAACGTGATCAGCGCCACACCAGTTACGCCGTAAGTTTCAAAACCATCGGCGCTTGGTCCAACCGAGTCGCCGGCGTTGTCGCCGGTGCAGTCAGCGATCACACCCGGATTGCGCGCATCGTCTTCCTTGATCTTGAAGACGATCTTCATCAGGTCGGAACCAATATCCGCGATTTTCGTAAAGATGCCGCCCGCAATTCGCAAGGCCGCGGCGCCAAGCGATTCACCAATCGCGAAACCAATGAAACATGGGCCGGCATAATCGCCTGGAATGAAAAGCAGGATGCAAAGCATGATCAGCAGTTCCACACTGATCAGCATCATGCCAATGCTCATGCCGGCCTTGAGAGGAATCGCATAAAGTGGAAACGGCTTGCCCTCGAGACTGGCAAAGGCAGTGCGCGAGTTGGCGAATGTGTTAACGCGAATGCCAAACCAGGCCACGCCGTAACTGCCGGCTATACCCACTAAACTGAAAGCGAGAATGATAGCCACCCGCAGGGGCTCCATGCGCGAAAGCACGCCAAAGTAAAGAATGATGACGACGGCGATAAAAGCTTCAAGGATGAGGATGAACTTGCCCTGCGTGATCAGGTACGTTTTGCAGGTCTCGTAAATCAGCTCGGAAATCTCGCGCATAGCGCGATGGACCGGCAGCTTTTTCAAGTTCATGTACATCGCCAGGCCAAAGCCGAGGCCAAGCACGCAAATCACAATGCCGCCCAGCAGCAGCCGGTGGCCGTCGAGTCCGCCGAAGAAAGTAACCTCAGACAGGTCTGGCAATTTCAGGTTCGCTTCGCCGCCCTCGCGCGACTGCGCAAAGGTCGGCGCGGCATAAAGCGCGATGCCCGCCAGCACGGACCCGAGCGTCAAAACCGCACGCACAGCCCGCGATGGGCTCCCCGATGAGCTCAATGATCTGCGCACAATGCCGCCTGAAACGACTTTCTTTTCCATAGCAAAAACTGCCAGACAAACCGACAGCAAGCTGATAAATGAGATCAGCGAAATTTCCACGATTGTGATCCTTCCCCCGTCTAGGTATGTGGCGTGAACTGCAAACCGCTCGCCGTTTTCGGCGCGAAACGCATCCTTCGCAACGCGAATTCGTTGTTATGCGTCCCTGTGCCCGATAACGGTCGTTTGAAAGTCGGATATTATTGCCGATTAGAAGGGGAACTGTCCAATGACGAAGAAGAGCGGTATGTCGTGTTCTCAGAATCTTCTCTGTGCGTCCTCTGTGCTCTCTGTGCCTCTGTGGTGAAGCTTTGCTGCGGTGAATTCACTACTGAGACACAGAGAACACACAAAGGTGGCACAGAGAAGAGCTTAAGTTAAAATACTATTAAACGCTCAACTGCAGAGTCGCACTCAAAGTCACCCAGAGATGCCAACTTCAGCCAACGTAGCGACGGGTTCAGGCCGTTTGCCAAAGCCAAACCAGCGACGGATCGAATCAACCAAAATGATAACGGCAGCGGCCATGATGATCGCGGTCAGTCCAGTGTTGATATAACCCTGCACCGACGTCTCTGGTTTTTGCGCGAGCGGCCAAAAGATGTCGGTGATCGATTCCCAACCAGCGACCAGAGTCGTAGTCGCGACAAAGCTCAGCGGCAGTATTGTCACCCAGGTGTATCTGGCCTTGCCCATGTTTATGAGGATGGTGGTGGCGACGCAAAGTGCCACGGCTGCCAGCAGTTGATTGGCGATGCCAAACATGGGCCAGATCGTTGAGATCGACCCGGACCAGATGAATGCGCCCCAGGCGGCGACCACCAGCGCCGAAGTAACAATTGAACCCGGCAGCCAATTCGGCTCTTCAAGTTTGCGGAGAAAGCGGCCTCCAAATTCGCCGACCAGGAAACGCGCCACGCGCGTGCCGGTATCGATGGTGGTGAGAATAAACAACGCTTCGAACATGATCGCGAAGTGATACCAGTACTTCATTAGTCCGCGCAGCCCGGGAATGCCGTCGAAGATTTTCGCTATGCCCAGCGCTAGCGTGACTGCGCCGCCAGTCCTTCCCCGTAGATTTTTCTCGCCCGATTCCTGCTCCAGATGATCGATCTCCTGCGGTTGCAGATTAAAGCCCTGGGCGCTGTGCTCATCGACCATGCGCACGTACGCCGCTTTCTGCGCGTCGGTTTTCTGCGCCGTGTTGATGGCGAAATAATCGCCGGGGAAGAGTGATGTTGCGGCAATCAACGCCACCACACCAACCACGCCTTCCATCAGCATCGAGCCGTAGCCAATCATGCGCGCGTCCGTCTCTTTCGCAATCATCTTTGGCGTAGTGCCGGAAGATATCAGCGCGTGGAAACCGGAAATCGCTCCGCAGGCAATGGTGATGAAAACGAAAGGATAAAGTTTCCCCGGAATCACTGGGCCGCCGCCGTGCGTGAAAGGAGTCAACGCCGGCATGTTCAGATTCGGATGGACCAGAATCACGCCGATGATCAGGAATGCGATTGTGCCGATTTTCAAATACGACGACAGATAATCGCGCGGACAGAGCAACATCCACACCGGTAGCACAGAAGCGATGAAACCGTAAGCGGCCATCAGGATCGTTATCTGGTTTCGGGAGAACGTCAGTGTTTGTGCAAACGATGAGTCGGCAACGCGGCCACCTAAGTAAACGGCGAGAAGTAAACCGATGACACCGATCACGCTCGCTTCAACAATCTTGCCTTTGCGGAAACGATACATGTAGAGGCCCATGAAAAGCGCGAGCGGAATGGTGAAGCCGACTGTGAACGTACCCCACGGTGATTCTGCTAAAGCATTCACAACCACGAGACCTAATCCGGCAAGCGCGATTACAACGATAAACAGGATGGCGGCGCCGGCAACGAAACCTGACAGCGGGCTAATTTCCGTGCGTGCCATCTCCGCAAGCGATTTCCCTTTGCGACGAATGCTGCCAACCAGAATCATGAAGTCGTGCACTGCGCCTCCGAGGCAGACGCCGATCACCAACCACAACAGTCCGGGTAGAAAACCAAACTGCGCCGCCAGCACCGGCCCAATCAATGGACCAGCACCGGAAATCGCTGCGAAGTGATGCCCAAACAAAACCCATTTGTTCGTTGGGTAGTAATTGTGCCCGTCGTACATCGTCTGCGAAGGAACGGGCCGAGAATCATCCAGCGCCAGCACCTTCGCGGCGATGAACGCCGAGTAGTAGCGATAGGCAATTGCCATTACGCAAAGCGAACCGATGATTATGGGAAGCGCATTCATAGCCAGGTAATTCGTTTAACTACGTTGGGATGTCGCGGGAGTGATGAACAACAGCCAAGATTTCAATTCTATTCTCCTCTTGTTTGACGAGATAAATTATCCGGTATGAACCTTCAATAAGTTCGCGTAGTTCATTGAGCTGATACTCAGGGACGCTTCTTCCTGATAAAGGAAACTGCGCGATCTGAATAGAACGGCTGGTCAGTTGGTCAACAATTCGGCGCGCGTATTCCGGTGAGGTCTGCTCGATGTAGCCATGGATCGCCTCAAGCTGAGCAATCGCAGCCTCGGTCCAAAGGACGTTCACGAATCCAGCCCGAATTTAGATCTGACATCGGTTACGTCTTTCACTCTGCCGGCCTCACTATCAGCCAGCCCCGCTTCGATAGACTGCCGCACATAGATCTCATGCATCAAGTCTTCCCACGTCATATTTTCCGGTAACTGTTCGATCAGACGTATTGCTTCTTGCTTGACGTTCGCCGTACTCATAAAATGGCCTCACTGAAAAAGGGTTCGTTTGATCTGTTCCCACGGGATTGTCTTGACCTTACCTGACTGAATTTCTTGCCAGCGGCGCTCAATTTCCACAGCCCATGCGCTTTCAACGCCCGGATCAGGCGGTCCTCCCAGACTCTCGATCAGCAATCCTGCCAAAGTCGCCCGATCACTGTCCTCAAGCTCCATAGCCTCACGGAACAACTGTGTTACTTCTGCTGCCATAACTTAATCTTACGCGATGCCGTTATAATTTTTCTATAGCAGTGGAGGTTATTCGACGAGCTCAGTCAACCTTAGCCGTTTCTCCCTTCAACATTCCGACGAGGAAACCAATAAGCATGCACGCCAAACCGATCCCAATGCTTCCAAATGCAATGATCGTCCGTTTACCTTCACCCATGCCAGTCATCATCTTTGCGTAGAGCTCACCCGGGCTGGAATCATGCGGCACTGTCAAGATACCAACGGCAATTAAGAACGCGCCCAATGCTGTCAACGACAGCCATCCGGGCGTGATGCGCGAGCGTCCTGACTTGCCACCTAATTCACTGCGCGCGTAACCGTACGAGAGATAAATTGAAAGGCCAATCATTAGCCACGCGACAAAGCGCCACCAGGAAGTGGGCGGCAGGTAGTACATTAGAAAAAGGCACGAGAGAGCGCCCAGCATCGGCAAGAACCAGGCGCCCAACGGCACCTTGAACGGGCGATGACGACCAGGATCTTTGTAGCGCAAAATTGTAATGCCGATACACACCAGCACAAACGCGAACAGCGTCCCGATGTTTGTCAGGTCAACCATCTCGTCAATGCTCATTACCGCCGCAAAGAGGCCAACGATCACGCCGGTCAAGATCGTCGTTACGTGCGGCGTTTTGAATTTGGGATGCACCTTGGCAAACACGGGCGGCAGCAAGCCATCGCGGGCCATTGAGAAAAATATGCGCGGTTGTCCAAGCTGGAAGACCAGCAACACGGCGGTGTGGGCGACAACCGATCCAAAGTCGACCAGTCCGGTGGCCCAGCGTGCATTGGGCGCCACGTATCTCAGCGCCATTGTCAACGGCTCGGCCTGTTCGGTCGCCAGTTTGTTTACCAGGACTCCATAAGGCATTACGCCGGTGAAGACGGCAGCCACCACCACGTAAAAGATGGTACAGACAACCAGCGAAGCAATGATGCCGATGGGCAGATCGCGGGCCGGATTCTTTGTTTCCTCCGCAACGGTGGAAACCGCGTCAAAACCGATGTAGGCAAAGAACACCACCGCCGCGCCGGCGAGTGTTCCGCCCCACCCGGCCGGTTGAAATGGATGCCAGTTCGCCGCCATCTTCGCCGGCGTAACCATGTAGAGCAGGAAGCCGATAAAAAACGTCAGCACAATGATCTTCACGCCCACCATCACTGCATTAAATTCAGATGACTCTTTGATGCCCCAGACCAGCACGATCGTGATCAGGGCAACGATTCCGAAGGCAAGCATATTGAAGACTATCGGAACACCGAAAATGTGCGGTGCACTGTCGATCAGGCCTGGTATTTTTCGCGCGGTGCGAAAATCTGTTGAGAGCCATTGTGGGATGTCGACTCCCAAAGCATCGTGCATGAAGGATCGAAAATAGTTGGCCCAACTGATGGCGACAGCGACGTTGCCGATCGCATACTCAAGAATCAAATCCCAACCAATTATCCAGGCGACTAATTCGCCAAGCGTTGCATAGGAATAGGTGTAAGCCGAGCCCGAGATTGGCACCATCGCCGCCATTTCTGCGTAGCACAGCGCGGTGAACGCGCAGACGACAGCTGTAATTCCAAACGAGAGCATCAGCGAAGGGCCCGCGCCCGGACGCGAAGCATCGCCGGCAGCGGCTGTGCCCACGGTAGCAAAGATGCCCGCGCCGATGATCGCACCGATGCCCAGCAAGGTGATGCTGAGCGGCCCGAGACTTCGTTTCAGTTGATGCGTTTCATCGCCTAACGCCGACAGAATGTCGTTGAGGTTCTTGGTGCGAAAGATTCCTTTAAGCAAGAGGTTCGCCTCCGGAAGTGAATTGAATTCCCGTCTTTCGTTGCTGACTCGGGCTGAAGGAATGCTTGCGGAGTTTGGCACGGAATGCCGAAGAAAATCCAGCACTAAAACTAAGCGAAGGCTGGCAAGTTTTGGAGTGTTATTGGCAAGTCCAGTCGGGATCGTGTATAGATTGCGGAAAAGAAATCAAGATCGCGAAATCGGAATTCCTAGATCGGAAATTCGTCATGTATCCATTTCGAAACATTTTGTTTCCAACCGATTTTACCCCGCATGCACGCGCGGCGCTGAAGTATGCCGCAGCATTTGCGCGGCAGGGCCGCGGCCGCGTAGTGATGTTCAGCGTGCAAAGCGCCAGCGTGCCGGCGAATCTGTTGACCTTGCCCGAACGCGTTTTTGAAGAAGAGCAGAATCGCTGGTTGCTGCAGGTGCGCACTGAAGTCCGCAACCTTTTGGCTGATCCGTTGTTCGATGAAATTGAAGTCGAGCCGGTCATCGTTGAAGGAGAGCCGGCGCCGGAGATCGCGAAAGCTGTGCGCCACTACGATATTGATTTGGTTACCGTCGTTACGCACGGTCGCAAAGGCCTGTCGCGTGCGCTTTGGGGTTCGACCGCTGAAGAGATCATTGCTGAAGCGCCGTGTCCAGTGCTTACCATTCGTCCGCCGCAACATGACTTTGTTGAGCACAAGGGCGATCGCAGCGAAGTGCGTCTGAATCGCGTGCTGCTGGCAACGAACTTTCGACCGTCTTCAGCGGCAGCAACACAGGTCGCAACACAACTCGCTAATCAAGCAGACGCAGAACTTCACGCTCTTTATGTAATCGGCGATTATCTCGAGCAAATCTCGGTGATGTTTCCCGAAGGCGGTCTAAATGCGATTTCACGCCTGCGCAGTTACGTACAAGAACGAATGACGCAGCTTTCGCGCGGCGACGGCGCGCGAGCTGTCCCGCATATCGCGGAAGGACGCCCCTATGCAGAGATCGTTCGCCTGGCGTCTGAAACAGATGCAGACCTGATCGTCATCGGCACCCACGTGCATGCATCGCTTTTTGGCGGCGCGCCGGTGCTGGGCTCTGAAATCGAGCGCGTGGTAAGAAACGCGCCTTGTCCGGTTTTGTGCGTGCCCGCGGCAAGAGTTGTAACTCCGCTGCCAGCGCTGGTCACGCAACCCGTTAGCTAAAAAACATTAATCCACAAAGAAAAAAAGCGAGGCGGAAATCCGTCTCGCTTTTCTTATTGCCTAGTTATACATCTCTATTGCGTAATCAGTTGCAGGCGTCCATCCGGCAGGCGCACGGCAAACACAGTACGCTCGTATGTATTAAGCGGCGTCGGATCTTTACGTTGCGCCTGCGCTATTTGATCACGCGAAAGACTGTTTGCGGCGCGCGCTGCCATTGGATCGCGAATCAAATTATAGCGCCGGCTGATGCGTCTTACATATTCCTGCGTCTCGCTGTATGGCGGAATACGATTGCCATACTTCATCACTGCACCTTCGCCCGCGTTGTAACCCGCCAGCGCCAATGGCACATCGCCGTCAAACTGATCGAGTAGAAAACGCATGTAACGTGCGCCACCCTCAATGTTCTGCCGCGGATCCCAAATGCTGCCGACACCAAAGCGCAAGGCTGTGCCAGGCATCAACTGCATCAAGCCGCGCGCACCCTTGTTCGACATAGCGCGCGTTTTGAAAGTCGATTCCTGATGCATGATTGCGTAGAGCAAGAGAGGATCGACCGCATTGCGATGACCTGAGTCGACGATGTAGCTGTCGATGTTCGCATCACCGGTAGTGAATCCGCTCAAGGGAGATATGTTCATGCTTGTCGTTCGCATGAGCGGTAGGTTTGCAGGAGCGTACTCAAAATTCCTGGCGCTCACCAGACGCTTTCCTCGTTGCCTCAGCAGAGGTTTGGGAGCAGGCGGGGGCGCGGCGATCTTCACGGCATTGGCAAAGTCAAAATTGTCGACACGGTACGACCCGCTTTGGGCGAATACCGACAAAGCAGAAAAGAGAAGAATGGCTACCGCCAGGGGGAAGTTTTTCATGAAGGGAATACGGGAGATCGTTTCAGAATTAATCAAGCGAGACTGCAGTGAATTGTCGCGGGCAAAAACCAGATACTGCGTGGCCCTGAAATAAGACCGCAGCCATAATAACATACGGTTTAAACGTTTGCCAACATTGCTGAAAAGCGCAGAAATTCGAATGTTTTCGCGGGTATTTCCGAAGAAGTGAAAGCCAGTGCGCGATTTGGAAGGAAGAAGCGTGACTGGAAATTAGTGGGTGCAAGAGGGCTTGCAAAGATCTGAGATCGCCCTTTTTCGGCGCGCCCTCGACATCGTTGGCAGCGCTAGTATTATCGGCACGCTCTTACCAAATCTCGTTAGGAATTCGCGCGCTTGTCGCGCCTCACAAAGAGGAACAAATGAAAAAAATACTTTCGACGATTTTGTCGCTGATTGTTGT
>JBDUCB010000042.1:0-3248 GCA_040003695.1 bacterium | reverse complement strand
CCGGCTGCAACACATTGCCGGCTACATCTCGGCCATTGATTGGGTTAGGGCGGTCGCAAACAATTACCTTCTTCCCAAATTTTCGCGCGGCTGTCATGCAATTCGACATGGTGTAGGCAAACGTATAAATGCGGCAGCCTACGTCCTGCATGTCAAAAATCAGGGTATCAATCTCGCTCAACATGCTTTCGGTCGGCTCGCGCGTTTCGCTGTAAAGGGAATAAATGGGTAATCCCGTTTCGCGATCGACCGCATGTTCCGTTTCGATCATGTTGTCCTGGACGTCACCGCGTATGCCGTGCTGCGGACCAAACAGCGCACACAGTTGCGCGCCGGAATGCCCTTTCAAGAGATCGGCTGCGTGATGTAATTCATGATCAACCGATGCCTGGTTACAAACGAGTCCGAGGCGCGCATCGCGAACCAGATGCATTTGATCCTGAAGTAGTCTCTCAATACCCAGCTTGACGTTTCTGCGCACCATTTGATTTGAAGAATTATTTGTTAACAGACTTAAAGTACAACATTAGCATCAACCACAAAGCACCGAGCCGCCGTTTACGTTGAGCACCTCGCCGGTGATGTGCCGGGCCCATTGGCTGCACAGAAATGCTATCGATGCTGCTATGTCTTCCGAGGTCGCAACCATGCCTAAAGGAACACTAGCGGCGATAGCTTGCCGCTGCTGTGCGTCACCGAGGGCCGCTTCGGTCATGTCGGTGTCTACCCAACCCGGAGCAACCGCGTTAACGTTGATGCTCCATTCAGCTAACTCACTCGCCAGCGATTTGCTGAAAGCAATTAGACCACCCTTGGACGCGGCATAATTAGAATAGTTTGCTTCGCCTCGCTGGCCGGCAGTTGAAGTTACGACAACAATCTTGCCGGACTTTTGTCGCTTAAGAATTGGAACAGCAGCATGGCATACGGTCCACGTACCTTTAAGGTTTATGTCCATAGTTCTGTTCCACATTTCTTCTGATAACTTCTCGACTGGCGCGCCTTCCCAGATGCCTGCGTTGCAAACGATGATATCGAGACGCCTGAATCGTTTGATCGTCGCCTCAATTAAACGTTGTGCTTCGCTGAGCTTTGAGATGTCAGCTCTGAACGAGAACGCTTCCCTGCCCTCTCCATTGACATCAGCAACCGTAGCAGCAGCGGCGGCCTCGTTTCTTGCATAATTCACGACAACATCAGCGCCGAGCTTGGCGAGTAATTTAACGGTCGCGCGGCCAATGCCTCTTGATCCGCCGGTCACAATCGCAACACGTCCATCCAGTGATAACTGTTGAAGGTCCATTACAGCTCAGCCGCGCATCACGGCGAGGGAATCGGCGGTCGATGAACGATTGACGGCGCAAGCGTTCACAAACCGAGTGAATAGTTTTTGCGAAAGTTCGTCTTTCTGCCACCCCAGCTCAGGATGCCATTGCACACCGAGTGCGAAACGGTTCGACCTCGTATCTTCGAGCGCTTCAATCAAACCATCGGCTGCCCACGCTGTCGCCTTCAAGTTTTCGCCCACGTTTTCAATCGCCTGATGATGATGACTATTGACCACGGCGGTTTCAAGGTTGGCCAACTCGGCGAGCAAACTGCCCCTAGCTAAGTTAATAGTATGCGAAGGCCGATCGCGTGGCGGGCCCTGTTCATGCTTAATCGCGTTTGGCAATTGCGTCGCTATGTCCTGGACCAAAGTGCCGCCGCGAAAGACGTTCAATATTTGCATGCCGAAGCAAATCGCAAACAGCGGAAGATTGCGTCGCTCAACTTCTTCAAGCACGAGCAGGTCAGTTTCATCCTTCACCGGCACAACACTGCCGAGTTGCGGATGCGGTTGCGCTCCATAACGGAGTGGATCGACGTCGGAATCGCTTCCTGGTAGCAGGATACCGTCGAGTGAGTCCATGACAGCAGAGATGTATTTCTGTTGCGGGATCAAGCTGATGTGCACTGGTGCACCGCCGGCTGCCGCGACCGCTTCACTGTAATAGCGCGCAAGATAAAATCGATCGTTGCTCAGCTCGAGGCGCATTGTTATACCGATACGCGGCAGCCGTCGATCTGACTCTGATTGGTAATTCATAGCGGAAAGTATCATAGCCTAAAACGATGAAAGGATCTCACTGCGACTGTGGGCAGTTAGCTGCTTGCTTGACTTGGCTTCGAGCGACTTCCTATAGTGACATTGCCAAAAATGCCATCCGAAAATCCCCGCATTCGCAGCACTACAGTGCTACTGGTTCGCAAAGAAGGACGAGTTGCGCTCGCCGGTGATGGCCAGGTAACGCTGGGTGAAACCATCATGAAAAGCAGCGCGAAAAAAGTCCGGCGGCTTTACAACGACAGCATTCTGGCAGGTTTTGCCGGCTCAACTGCGGACGCCTTTGCATTGTTGACGCGCTTCGAAAGCAAGCTCGAGCAGTACCACGGAAATCTCGAACGCGCGTCAATTGAACTAAGCAAGGACTGGCGAACCGATAAGGTTCTGCGCCATCTTGAAGCGCTGCTTATCGTCGCCGACACCAAGAGCTCTTTTCTTTTATCTGGCAACGGTGATGTGATTGCCCCGGACGATGGGGTCCTGGCGATCGGTTCCGGTGGTTCTTATGCTTTGGCCGCGGCGCGGGCATTGGCTAAACATACCGAACTTTCAGCGCGTGAAATTGCGGTTGAGGCGCTTGGCATTGCCGGCGAAATTTGCATCTACTCAAATCAAAATATAGTTGTTGAAGAATTGTAAAAACAGGCGGGCGGCATTGGCTGTCAATCGCTTAATACGAATGGTAAAGCGTTAATGGTTATTTATCTCGAAGGTGAAGTAGACGAGGAGATGCGGCTCGACGAGATGACGCCGCGCCAGATCGTTGCCGAACTGGACAAACACGTGGTGGGCCAACGCAATGCTAAGCGCGCGGTAGCGATTGCGCTGCGAAACCGCATCCGCCGTCAGAAGCTGCCGCCCGAAATGGCGGTGGATGTGATGCCCAAGAACATGATCATGATCGGTTCGACCGGAGTGGGTAAAACAGAAATTGCCCGCCGGCTTGCGCGCATGTCCAACTCTCCTTTCCTTAAAGTCGAAGCTTCGAAGTTCACCGAGGTTGGTTATGTCGGCCGCGATGTCGAAAGCATGATTCGCGACTTAACGGAAATCGCCGTTGACATGGTCCGTCAGGAAAAGATCGATGAGGTCGCTGAAAAAGCCGAGCTGAATGTCGAGGAACAACTGTTGGATCTGTTAC
>JBDUCB010000057.1:0-11097 GCA_040003695.1 bacterium | reverse complement strand
GAGCGAGTCGCCGCTGAGCGGCGACGTCCGGAAGTCCCAAAAGAGTTCTCGCGTGGCCAGTGCTTAACCTTCCCGCCTGAACCAGTTCCTGCAAATCTTCGGGCAGTCGTAGTAATCGAAGAAAATTGGTAACGTAGGAGCGATCGCGACCGACTCGTTCAGCGACGACCTCCTGGGTTAGGCCCACCGTGTCGATTAGGTTTTTGTAAGCGCGCGCCTCTTCGATTGGATTTAGATCTTCCCGTTGAATGTTTTCTATCAGCGCTAACTCAAGCACCTTATCGTCTGAAACGTTCCGCACGATCGTCGGCACGCGAGTCAAGCCGGCGCGTTGAGCTGCTCGCCATCGCCGCTCACCCGCAATCAACTCGAACCGATCCTGCTTGGGCCGAACGATCAGAGGTTGCACCACCCCGTTAGCGGTAATTGATTGTGCCAACTCATCGAGCTTCGCCTCGTCGAAAATCCCGCGTGGTTGCAGCGGACTCGGATCTATCAAGTCGATCGAGATTGTGTTGGGGTCTTCAGTCGCGGTCGCTGTTCCTTCAGCTGAGAGTAGCGCCCCCAGCCCCCGTCCCAATGCCTTTCGTGCCATGGGCAAATATCTCCTTCCCGAGCTGAAAATAGGCTTCTGCGCCCTTCGAGTGGCCGTCGTAGAGTGTGATGGGTTTTCCGTAGCTGGGCGCTTCCGCGAGCCGCACGTTGCGGGGAATCATCGTTTCGAAAACCTGTTGGCCGTAAAAGTCTCGAAGATCGGACGCAACCGCTCCGGACAGGTTGGTACGTTCGTCGAACATGGTCAGCAACAGCCCTTCAATAGTTAGCCCCGGATTATGCAGACGCCTGATTCGCGCAAGAGTGTCGAATAACTCGGTGACGCCTTCGAGGGCGTAGTATTCGCACTGGATCGGCACCAGGAGCGACTTAGCAGCTGTTAAGGCGTTGAGGGTCAACAGCCCGAGGGAGGGAGGACAATCGATAATGATGAATTCGTAGTCTTGCGTAATCGGAGCAAGGGCTTCTCGAAGCCGAAACTCACGGTTTTCCATGTCTACTAACTCGACTTCGGCGCCCGCTAAATCCTTGTTTGCAGGCAGCACTTTTAGGCCGGGAGTTTCGGTAGGGAGGACGGCTCCGATCACCGGTTCTCCGAGAACGATGGAGTGGTAGATGCTTTTGCGAAAGCTTCCCCGCTGAACGCCTACTCCCGACGTGGCGTTTCCTTGTGGATCGGCATCTACAAGCAGAACAGGGACTTGCGAGGCCGCAAGCACTGCGGCAAGGTTAACCGCTGTGGTTGTCTTACCGACGCCACCCTTCTGATTTGCTACGGCTATGATTCGTGCCATCGAGACGAAAGTTCCATCACCGAGGGTTAGGCCGGTAAATTAGCACAAAACGGCACGTGCTTCTTATTATTTGTGGCGGGGAAGCCGTTTTATTAGAGCAATGTTTCACGTGTCCCTTCCCAAAGGAGGGATGTGCCACGTGAAACATTTCGGTCAAACGGAGGTACTGACTTTTACAAGCAAAGTGGCCAGTGCAGCTGGTGTCAACCCCGGTATGCGGCGCGCTGCACCGAACGTCACCGGTCTGGCTCTTTCGAGCCGTTCCGCCATCTCGTGTGACAGCCCGTTGAGAGCACGGAAATCCAGTCCGTTTGGGATAGGAACCGTGTCATGAGCATGAAGACGGTTAATCACCGCCATCTGAGACTTGATGTAACCGGAATAAAGATTGTCCGCCAGAGCGAATTCGAGGTCCTCGATACCCGCGTTCAATCGCGTTTCCAGGGGTAGAAGCTGGAAGATAATGCTTGGACCGATGCCCCTGCGCTTGGCCAACTCCGCCAGCGTGACTGAGTCAACCCCGGAAAGATCCGTAATCTCCGCCAACGGAGCGTAAGCGGCATCGCTCTTCCGGATCCTGTGGTTGGTTAACGCCGCCCTCACTCTCGCAATCCGGTCGCGCCGCTGGTTGAAACGTTCCCAGTCGGCATCCCCAACTAAACCGATTTCTCGACCAAACTTTGACAGTCGTTCGTCTGCGTTATCATGACGCAGGGCCAGCCGATATTCTGCGCGGGAGGTAAAAATCCTGTAGGGTTCGTCAACCCCCTGCGTTATCAAGTCGTCGACAAGGACGCCTATGTACGATTCTTCTCTCCGCAAGCCGAAACGCGGGCGGCCCTGCGCCATGAGAGCCGCGTTAATCCCAGCCAATAATCCCTGGCAGGCTGCCTCTTCATATCCTGTAGTTCCATTGATTTGCCCTGCGTGGAATAGCCCAGCAACCCGCCGGGCCTGTAAATCTGGACCCAATTCGCGTGGATCAATATAGTCGTATTCTATAGCGTAGCCGGGTCGGATTATGTTTGTGGTTTCCAAACCTGGGATCATTCGCACCAAATCCTGTTGCAGACCGGATGGCAGGGAGGTCGAAAAACCGTTCAGGTATACTTCATTAGTATCGTGTCCTTCAGGTTCGAGGAACAATTGATGCCGATCTTTATCAGCAAACTTTACGACCTTGTCTTCAATCGAAGGGCAATAGCGCGGTCCGACGCCTTTGATTTGACCCGAATAAAGTGGCGACTCATGCAGATTCTTCCTAATCGCCTCGTGAACCGCGCCAGTCGTATAGCCGATGTAACACTGGACCTGCGATTGCTCAATCTTATCGGTGGAAAATGAAAAGGCGACGGGCTGTTCATCTGCTTGCTGACTTTGGAACGCGTCCCAGTTGATGGTTCGCCCGTCCAAGCGCGGTGGCGTTCCCGTTTTCAACCGACCCACTGGCAAGCCAAGTCGCTTTAGCGCCTCCGCCAGTTCGATTGAAGCTGGCTCACCAGCGCGGCCTGCTGTATAGGTCCGGCGGCCTGTGTGTATTAGTCCGTTTAGAAAGGTACCGGCGGCGATCACTACCGCAGTCGCGCCGATTCTGCGTCCATCCTGCATCACAACGCCACGCACCCTGTTACCAGGTGTCAATAGATCCACCACCATCCCTTGTCGCAACGACAAGTTGGGCGCGTTCTCTAAAGTCTTTCTTATCTCCAACCGATAAAGCGCACGGTCCGCCTGGGCGCGCGGGGATTGAACGGCCGGCCCACGAGAACGATTCAACAGCCGAAACTGAATACCCGTGCGATCGATGACGCGACCCATGATGCCGCCAAGCGCGTCTATCTCGCGCACAAGGTGTCCCTTTGCTATGCCACCTATCGCCGGGTTACACGACATCTGCCCAATCAGATCGAGATTCAACGTCAGCAAGGCCGTGTTTGCACCGAGGCGCGCCGAAGCAGACGCTGCTTCACAGCCGGCATGTCCGCCACCAATAACCAAGACATCGAATGCTTCGTCGAAAACCATCTTTATTTACCTATGCAGAATGTACTAAAGATCTCGCCAAGGATTTCCTCGCTCGTCGTCTCACCGGTAATAGCGCCCAAAAATCTCAGCGCATTGTGAAGGTCAGCCAGGATTAGTTCTTCGCCGGCGCCCTGGTCCATTGCGCGCGCTGCTTGGTCCAGCGACTTCTGTGCGCGCAAGAGTAGATCATAGTGCCTGCTATCGGTGATCAGAAAGCCTACGCTGGTTGAGTCCACTGAACCGAAAGGCTCTAGTATGGCAGCCGTCAACTCAGGAATTCCTTCGTCCGTTAGCGCGGAGACATGGACCACTCGTGATCCGTTGAGATGATTATTCACATTCGTCATCTGTGGTAAGTCAGTTTTGTTTATGGCCACAGCAAACGAATGATCGCGCGCTAGCTCCAAGACCTCTCGGTCCTCATCTTCCAAGGGACATGAGCCATCGATAACTACTACGAGCATGTCCGCATCGGCCAAGGCGCGCCTCGTGCGCTCGATTCCCATCACCTCAATTTTGTCTCCAGCTTCTCTAAAGCCCGCAGTGTCCGTGAGCGAAACAGGTATGCCGTGCAAACTAATCGACTCGGTCAAGCTGTCCCGTGTCGTGCCTGCAACGTCCGTTACAATCGCTCGCTCTATTCTCAGTAACTTATTGAACAGACTAGACTTACCGACATTCGGTCGGCCCACAATGGCCACTCTTAAACCTTCGCGCAGGAGATGCCCGGCTCGATAGGTAGCGGCAAGGTTCTTGAGATCCGAATTAACCTTTTCGATCGTCTCTCTGATTTCGTTAAGTTGAATTGTCGGTAAGTCATCTTCGACAAACTCTATGGCCGACTCCAGCATCACGATCACTCTAATCAATTCTTGCTTAGCTGGGTAAAGCGCATCAGTCAGCTCACCTCGCAACTGTCTGGTGGCCTGCATAGCCCCGGCTTGTGTTTGCGCATCGATCAGATCACGAATGGCCTCCGCCTGGGTGAGATTCATCTTTCCGTTACGACACGCACGTAGGGTGAACTCGCCGGGTTCCGCGAGACGTGCTTCATAAGTTTGGATCTGATCGATCAACCGGCGCAGAATAACTGGGGAACCGTGACAACTGATCTCAACCATGTCTTCGCCGGTGAAGGAATGCGGTGACTGGAAATAAGTGATCAGCGCTTCATCTACCACATCAACGGAACTCTCGCCCAAGAGTTTCTTTAGCGCTACACGATTGGGTTCTGGAGCAAAGTGATCCTCTCGAACAAGTGCGCGCAGAATCTCCAGCGAGCTTGGCCCACTCAGACGGACCACCGCGATCGCGCCGCGCCCGGGCGGAGTTGACACTGCGACTATCGTATCCATGGCGTTAACAAAAAGCAGCGAAATGAAACCGGCTGGCTCGACTCTATGTGGAAGATTTTAACGCAATTCTCAGTTTGCGAGCAGATCCTTCGCCGACTGATTCCGTGTAGAGGTCTTCACATTCTGCGAGAGTGACATGAATGACGCGTCGTTCACTGGCATTCATCTCACCGAAAACGAAGGGAACTCGACTCTCGCGCACTCGCTCCGCAGCGAGATTGGCCATCGCGCGAAGCTCGGCCTCGCGGGTCGCCCGAAAGCCTTCAACATCGCAAACGATTCGCTGTCCGTCCGGCGCAGTTCGACCGAACGCCTGGGTTAGCAGATGCTGAAGTGCCAATAACAACTCGCCGCTATCTGCTTGCAAAAACTCCGCATCTGGGCCACTCAAGTCCATCAAGCACTCCATTGGACTTTCCCTGGCCGCCACACGCAGTTTGAAACCAGCGCTTTCGATGAGCGACTCGAGAAATCTCGCGGCGTTAGTGCAATTTTCTTCCATAACCTTACGTCTGGGGCCTGACCACGTCAGGCCTGGGAGGGCTTGGGTGTCGCCGCTCGTTTCTTCGCTGCCAAGTTGGCGCGCGGCTCGCCAGGGGGTGGCTCATCATCTTCCGACTTGGTTAGATGATTAATAAGAAACTGCTGAGCAAACCCGACGATGTTACCGACAAGCCAATACAGTAACAGGCCCGAGGGCGCACCCCAAAGGACATAGAGCATAAACAGCGGCATGCCCACGGCCATCATTTTTCGTTGCAACGGATCGGCGGATGGCGCGGGCGTAATGAGCTGCAAAGTGATCATTGTTCCAGCCATCATGACTTCCAGAATGTGGAAATGATCGCCGGCCGATAGATCGGGTAACCATAAGAATGAAGCCTGGCGGAAATCAAGCGAGATCGTGATAGCGCGATAAAGGGCGAACAGGAAAGGCATTTGAATCAGCAGTGGCAAGCATCCGCCTAATGGATTGCCTTCTTTCATCAATCGTAGCTGCTCGACCTGCAACTCTTTCAGACGCGGATCGCTCTGCTTCATCCCTTTGATCTTTTCCTGGAGCTCCTTCATCCGCGGCGCCAATTTTTGCGCCTTCTTCATGGACTTTGAAGAGCGCCACTTCAGCGGAAAGAACAGCGAGTAAATGACGATCGTAAAAAGAATAATGGCGATGCCGTAGCTATTAGTTAACTGTCGCAACCATTTGATCGAACTGAGGATTGGAACGGCGAGAGGTCGGGATAACCAGCCAAACCAACCATAGTCGATCAGTCCTTCAAGATCGACATTGCGTCCCACCGCTTGAGTGAGATTTGTGCTCGCCTGTGTTAACAGGTAGTGATCTTTTGGACCTGTATAAACGATTGTGTGAGAGCCATCTGTGGGAACGGGCACCCAAGCCGTCGTCAAATATCGCTTCTCCGGTTTGCCATTCGCGGTGTAGTCGTATTGCGAAGTATGAAGTTCGAGCCCTTCAAGACGCTTTGAGGGAACTGCGACCATCGCAAAATAAGTATCCCCAACGCCCGCCCAATCAACCGGACCACCAATCGCCATGCGGTCCGGACTATTTTTGTTTTCGTTGATCGCTTGCGCCTGATGACGTTGAACTTTGTCTGCTTGCGCAACTATTGCCTCCGGTGCCACTGAATAAAAGGAATATTTCTTGACCCCCTGATCACAGATGCTTGGTCCAACGCGTAGTTTTGCTTGCGGGACAACCTGGTCGCCACGCTTAATTGTCATCTGTATGTCGACGCTGTAACCGTCGCCATCAAATATCATTACCTTAGAAGCATTTAAGCCGGTGGCAGGATCCGAGAGAGAAAACTCAATGCGTCTTTTCTCACCAGCCTGCAACACTATTTCCGCTTCCGCATTCGCAGAGTTGTCGGCCGTCATCGAATAGTTTCCAGAAGTTAAAACCGCATCGATTGCCGAGTCGCCTGTAATCAATTGCAGCGGTGCTTCAGGCGGTTGTCGTTCCAACCCCTTAGGCGAGATGAGTTCCAGGGGTATGCGCGCTTTTTGATCCCCAGCCACCGAATAAATCGCCCGACCGCTATCCTTATTCTTCTTGATTAGCCAACTAACTGCTGTGGCTCCTTCGCTATCGAATTTTGCTTCGTAGAGCGGGGTCTTTACCGAAACCGTGCGGTGTGGCGCTGTATTTACAGGCGTATCAGCGGAAGGCAAACTGCTCTGCGTCGGCGTCGCGGTACTGGCAGGCGATGGTGTCGATGGCGTCGATTGTGAACTCGGTTGCGTCGGGGCAGGAGTCTGCGGCGGCTTTACTGGCACCAGGTAGCTCCACAAAAAGAGTATTGCCGTCGAAATTAGCAGCGCGATTACTAGTCGTTTTTGTTGCATTAAATTGGCAGGCCAAATGTGCTTGGCCGCATACCTCGCCCGAGCTCAATTATTTGACCGGATCATAGCCGCCGGCGCTGAAAGGGTGACACCGTAACAATCGGCGCATGGCAAGAGCGCTCCCACGCAGCACGCCATACCGGCCAATCGCTTCAGCGGCATATTCGGAACATGTTGGGTAAAATCTGCAAGCGGGCGGAAGAAATGGAGAAACGAAGTTTTTGTACGATCGAAGTAATGCGATTAATAACGACTTCACGTAAACGTTCCGTATTACAACCTATCGCTTTCCTGCTGCGCGATTCTTAACACTAACTTCTCGAATTCCTCAATCGTGGCGCTCAACTTGAATGAAGGCAGTCTGCGTTTTGCGTTAACAACCCAATCGTATCTTTCCTCTAACCGCGATAACGACGCATTTCTCAAGCGAAAAGTTTCTTTGAGTAAGCGTCGCGCCCTGTTTCTTAGAACCGCATTGCCCACCGCCTTGTGCGAAGCGGTGATTCCAAACCGATTTTGCGACAGCTTGTTTGGTAAAACAAAGGCTGTCATCAATGTGCCGTCGTAACGTTTGCCGTTGCGATAGACCCTCTGGAAATCGCGACTGCCCCGCAGGTACTCGGTCATGAACGGTCTTAGTAATGTGAAGGGGTCAGACGACGACGCCCTTTCGAGCGTCGACGTTTCAAGACTAGTCTGCCGGCCTTCGTCGCCATTCTCGCTCTGAACCCATGGGTCTTTGCGCGGCGGCGGTTATTTGGTTGAAAGGTTCGCTTCGACATAGTTGCAAAATCTCCCGCCTAAAGAAAAGGGTAAGACTAGCTTCCGGAAAGACAGTATGTCAAGAAAGCAGCCTTCAAAATAGAGTGTCCGTGATGCCATTCGGCCGTCTCTCGCATTCCCCAAATATTTGTTTGCTTATGAACCTCTGCGTGGGTTCGGACTTAGCGCCAAAGAGTGCTACGTCCACACTTTAGGAGCCACGTACTGTTTTATAATTTACGCTTTCTTGCCACCCGGCAACCCTCTATGTTAGTCTCCGGCCCGGTTCCAGCGCATCCCGTAAGTCATTGATACATATAAGCTTAAAGCTTTACTTTAACGATGTAGGTTTTCCACAAAGTGAGGAAAACCCTGTGGATAAATTGGTGGTCGTGGGTTGGGCCTAACACTACTTGTTGGCGGAAGCCGTTCCAAATTTAGGGATTTTGTAAGCTCGATTATTTCCGAAGCTTATCCTTATCGATTGACAATGTGCTCAAATGCTTGACCTCAAGGAAACCGCTCTGTGGGATAACATCCTTTGCTCCATCAAAACTAAACTTCAAGGTGAGAGTTTTGAGACGTGGTTCAATCCCATTCGCTTTGAAGGCATCGACAACAATCGTCACGTTATCCGCCTTCGCGTTCCGAATCCAGCGGTTCGCGATTGGGTCAACGTGCATTATGCAAACCTGATCGATCAATCGTTCGGTGAAGTGAATTTGGGTGGCTATTCGGTTGACTGGGTCTTGCCTGATGATGGCGCAACGGTTGCGCACAAGTCTGATAGAACTTCAGTTGCAACCGGCGCCGCGCTAGGTCCGGCTCTCGAAACGTCGCGGGCGCCTTCAACGGTGCAAGATCCGTCACTTGACACAACGCGCATTGCTCTCGACCCGGCGCTCAATTCAAAATATACATTCGAAAGTTTTGTGGTTGGTTCATGCAATCAGTTTGCGCATGCTGCATCGTTGGCAGTCGCAAAGGCACCAGGCAAAACCTATAACCCGCTTTACCTGTACGGCGGTGTAGGTCTGGGCAAGACGCACTTGATGCATGCCTGCGGACACGCGATCAAACAGCGAAACCCGCACCTGACCCTTTGTTATCTCTCTTCCGAGCGGTTCATGAATGAATTAATTAACGCGATCCGGTACGACAAGACGCCCAACTTCAGAGAGAAATATCGATCGGTTGATGTTTTGTTGATCGACGATATTCAGTTCATGGCAGGAAAGGAACGGACCCAGGAAGAGTTCTTTCATACGTTCAACGCTTTGTACGAACAACAGAAACAGATTGTCATCAGCTCGGATTGCCCACCACGCGAAATACCAACGCTCGAGGAAAGGCTGCATTCGCGCTTCGAATGGGGCTTGATTGCGGATCTGGAACCGCCCGATTTAGAGACAAAGGTGGCTATTCTCAAGCGCAAAGCCGAAACAATGGGAGTTGCTATTCCCGATGAGGTTGCTCTGTTTATAGCCACTCGCGTCAAAAACAACGTTCGCGAACTAGAAGGGTCGCTTATTAGACTGTTGGCGATTTCTTCGCTCCGAGACGCCGCAATAAACGAAGACTTGGCCCGCGATGCAATACGAAATATCGCCAGCGATGAAGAGCCGGGACGGGTAACAATCCCCCAAATTCAGAAAGCGGTCGCCGCCGCGTACAAGCTTTCGGTCGAGCAATTGGTTTCCAAAAACAACTCGCGCCAGTTCTCTTTTCCTCGTCAGATTGCCATGTATCTTTGCAAGCGTTTGACGAACCGAAGCTACCCTGAAATCGGCAGAGCTTTTGGCGGAAAGCACCACACGACTGTCATTCATTCTTTCGAAAAAATTCAGTCGATGGCCGCTAGTGATTCGAGCTTTCAAAGACTCCTGCTCGACCTGGCTGAAAGTTTACAGAAGTAATTTTTCCACAAGCCGGTAGTTTGGCTTGCCAGTAAAGTGCCAGTGAACTTACATGAATGCTTGCATTCCTCAGGTTGTTTGAGAACGAGGTTGTGAAAGATTAGAATAAGGTTGACAACCGAAATCTTTCTAACAGGTCTGTAAATTCCTGAATACGCGTCCAACGTTTCATTAACAGGTTTCGACCATTGTTATCTGGTTCAGGAATAGGTTTTTCACAAATCAACAGGCCCTACTGTTACTACTGGAAATATATAGAATGTTTGTGTTAGGTAGAGACAGAAAATATCGAGGAGAAATGTTATGGCTGTAAGTGAAGGCGCAAAGCTGAAAGAGTCGAACATGCAATTCGTTGTGAGCAAACAGAACCTACAACGAGAACTGGCCTACGTGCAGGGCGTGGTGGAAAAGAAAAACACCATCCCGGTCCTGTCAAACATTCTCATCGAATCTGTTGGCGAAAACAACATTCGACTTACGGGAACAGATCTCGATGTGACGATTCGCTGTGACATGGATGCAGAAGTGTCAACCGAGGGCTCCATCTGCGTACAAGCGAGAAAGCTTTTCGAGATCGCGCGACTGCTGCCTGACGCGCCGGTGACTTTCAAAAAAGAAGCTAACGATTGGGTGACCGTTACCTGCGACAAAACAAAATTCAGGATGGTTGGCGTCGCGAAAGACGCTTTTCCGGAAGTGCCTTCATCGAAATCAACGCCGAGTAAGTTGTCGGCCGAGATCATTAAGTCATTTATTGACAAGACAATCTTCGCCATCACGCAGGAGGAGTCGCGCTACACGCTGTCTGGAGCGAAGTTCATCATGGACGACACGGGCGCAAAAATGGTTACCACTGACGGCCACCGGCTTGCTTACGTCGAGCGAAAAGGGGTTTCCAAAAATGGCGGCAATGAAGCCATTGACACGCTCATCCCGCGGAAAACACTGGCAGAACTGACAAAACTCACCGCCGGATTTGAAGGTGAAATAAGCCTGGGCCTTGATAACAATCACATCTTCTTCGAAGTCGGGCCGCGCTTGTTGGTTTCGCGCATGCTCTACGGCCAGTTTCCGAATTACGACATGGTTATGCCGAAAAACAACGACAAGTCGATACAGTTCGACGGCGGCTTGTTGAATTCGGCGGTCCGACGTGTCGCGCTGATGTCCGATGAACGGTCGCACGCAATTCGTTTCCATCTCGAGCCAAACCAATTAGTGATCAGTTCGCAAAGTGCTGAAGAAGGCGAAGCAAGCGAAACGATTCAAGCCGAATACTCGGGAGAGGAAACCGACATCGGTTTCAACGCTCAGTATCTT
>JBDUCB010000052.1:0-11153 GCA_040003695.1 bacterium | reverse complement strand
AGTATCTGGAATCTAGTATCTAGCATCTGTCCAATGTCAATAATTCGACTTTTACCTGACCACGTTGCCAATCAAATCGCTGCCGGCGAAGTTGTCGAGCGCCCGGCTTCGGTAGCCAAGGAGTTGGTCGAGAATGCGATTGACGCCGGCGCCAGCAGCATCACGCTTGATGTGGAGAGTGGTGGTCGCCGCTTGCTGAAAGTTTCCGACAACGGACAGGGCATGGTGCGCGACGACGCCGTGTTGGCCTTTGAAAGACACGCAACTTCAAAAATCAGCAAGTCGGAAGACCTTGCCGCCATCGCCACGCTCGGATTCCGCGGCGAGGCCCTGGCGTCGATAGCCTCGGTTGCGCGGGTCGAATTGACAACTAAAACTGAAGAAGCGACAGCAGCAACGCGCGTCGTGATTGAAGGCGGGAAGATGCGCGACGTCAGAGATGCAGCGCACCCGCGTGGCACAACAATCACAGTGCGCGATCTCTTCTTCAATGTGCCGGCTCGGCGAAAATTTCTGCGCTCGGAAGCGACCGAAAGTTTTCACCTGACAAATCTGGTAACCCACTACGCGCTGGCCCATCCTGAGATCGCCTTAACGTTGACTAACAACGGGCGCGAAGTTTTGCGCGCTGCTCCAGCAAACGACTTGCGCGAGCGTGCATACCAAATCTTTGGCGCGGAGTTTCTCGATAATCTGCTCGAAGTTAATGGCGGCAACACACACGTCGCGCGCGTGAGTGGCTTTGTTTCCGCGCCGCGCGACCGGCGCACCTCCCGTGACGCCCAATACCTATTTGTGAACGGACGTTTTGTTCGCGACCGGCTAATTTCTCGCGCGCTTTCGGAAGGTTATCGTGCGGTGTTGCCACACGGAGTTTATCCCGCCGCCTTGTTGTTCATTGAAACGCCGCTTGAAGAAGTCGATGTCAATGTGCATCCAGCCAAGACAGAAGTCAGGTTTCGGCGCGCGGCCGCCGTGGCCGATGCCGTTCGTGAAGCTGTGCGTGGAGCATTGGCGAGTGCGGGCTTCGTGCGCGCGGAAGTTTTGCCAGCAGAGCCGCCGGCGATGAGCCAATCAGAATCAGATCGATCTGCTAACAGTATGTCAGCGGCGGCGAGCCAGTCTGCAGTTAACCAACCGAGCGTCGGAAGCTTTGCGAATCTTGGAGCAACCCGAGTTGGGGAGACTGAGACGCAGCCGCGCATCGACTTTGCTGAGTTGGACATCGACGAAGACTTGTTACTGGAACAATCCGACGCGGACTCGAAGCCAAACACGGTACGCGACCTCGACGCGATCATGCGGGAGGAGCTGGCGGCGCAAACTGTAACTCCGGACGCACCCATTGACCTTGGCTTTGAGCACGAAGCCGCTGCCTTGTCAGAACCACCTGCGTTAGCGGGTGGGTCAGTTCAGTTGCCACCATTGGCCTCCGCGGAAAAGTTTGCCCGTGAAGTTTCAGTCGAGTCCCTGACGCCAAATATTCGTCCGCTGGGCCAACTTGATGAAAGCTTCATCATTGCTACTGATGAAGAGGGCCTGTTATTAATTGACCAGCACGTAGCTCACGAACGCGTTTTATTTGACAAGTATCGTGTGCTGGAATCCACGCGCATATCAGAGTCGCAGCAACTTTTGATTCCGGAGACTTTTGATCTGACGCCGGCGCAAGCCGCCGTCTTCGATATAGTCGCGCCGGAACTGGAGAGTTACGGCTTCGAATTGATGCGTTTGTCCGGCCGCACGGTGGCAATCAAAGCAGCGCCCGCCGATCTGCCGGCCAGCGAAGCACGCAACATGCTCTCAGAAATCCTGGACACGGTTGATGCGGAAAAAAAGGGAATTGCGCGCGAGACTTTACGTGACGACATCGCGGCCTCGCTTGCTTGTCATGCCGCGATCAAAGTGAACATGCTACTCACGCCGGAAAAGATGCGCTGGCTCATTGATCGCTTGCTGCGCACTTCTTCGCCGACCACCTGCCCGCACGGCCGGCCAGTCATTCTTCGTCTTGCGACGCGCGACATTCTCAAAGGCTTCCACCGAATCTAGCGGACAGCAAACGATAGTAAGCAGCGTTCAACCGCAGGCGAAACGACAACGGCTTCGCCGTCTGATGTGCGGTGGGGCTTCCGCCACCGACAAAGTCTTAATACTGATTTGGGCTATGCCCATTCTGGGGCGTAGCCCCAAATTGTTTGAGTAAATAACGGAAGGTCAAAGACCTTCCGCACATCAGGCGGCACAGCCGTTATGCAGATCGCTTCCCAATTCCTCGGTGGTTACGTAATCGCTGCTACAATTCTTTTCATGAAGACTCTCGGTCTTATCGGCGGCATTGGGCCGGAATCCACGATTGAATATTACCGTCTGATAATTGCCGCGTATCGCGAACAATGTGACGGTAACTACCCATCGATCGTCATCAACAGTATCAATCTAAAGAAAATGCTGGCGTTGATTGACGAGAATAGAGAAGAATTCACTCAAGCACTCGTCAATGCAGTTGAGGTAGTTGCGCGCGCAGGAGCCGACTTCGCAGCTTTTGCCGCCAACACGCCACACATTGTTTTTGATGAAGTCGAGCGTCGTTCGCGTATACCGCTAATCAGTATTGCCGAAGCGGCGCGTGAAAAAGTTCAACGGTTGGGGTTCAAAAAAGTTGGCCTGTTTGGCACAGGCTTCACGATGAAGGCACAATTTTATCCCGAAGTTTTTTCCCGCGCCAGCCTGGAATTGGTTATGCCGAATGAGGAAGAGCGAGACTACATTCACGAAAAATATATTGGCGAACTACTCAATAATAGGTTCCTGCCCGAGACGCGCGAGCGTTTGCTGTCAATTGCTGATGCACTAAAAGCGCGCCACGCAATCGAAGGTCTGATTCTCGGAGGCACTGAGCTGCCTTTGTTGCTACGCGACGAAGAGCACAACGGCATTCCTTTACTCGACACCACAAAAATCCATGTCGAAAAACTCGTGGCAGCGCTCATCTAATAAACCACCGGCTGCACTTATCAAGTTTCTGAAGCCGTATGATCCGGCAATTCAGGATCTCGCACTAAGGCTGCGCGCGCTAGTGATCGAAGAAATGGCGCCCTGTCACGAAAATATTTACGACGCGTACAGCGCGGTGGCAATCGGTTACGGTTGGTCGGATCGCCTGAAAGACGGTGTGTTTCACATTGCCGTTTACACAAACCACGTCAATCTCGGATTCAATCATGGGGTCTCGTTGCCCGATCCGCTTGGTATTCTCGAAGGCAAGGGTAACCAGATTCGCCATCTCAAGATTGAAACGCCGGCGGATCTCACGCGGCCTGAAATTCGTTCTTACATAAGGGCAGCGCTCAAGGCCGACCGCGATGATGCGCGCAAGCTCGGGGAAGCATTGCCCCCACGTAAACAAAAAGGCGGAAGGGTGATATCAGTCGTCAAAGCGATTTACCCGAAGAAGCGTCGGCCGAAATGAAGCCGGTGAAGACGGAGACTCATCACTGAACCGGCAAGCTAAGAGGCATGATGCTATTCAAGTATTCCTGCCTGAAGCGCCAAAGGCGCGAAATATAATAGCCAGGGGCAAAGCGAGGCGACGCCCCTGGTTCAAATCAATAAACAAAAGGTGAGCCCTGAAGGGGCGAAATAACTAAGGGGTTCTTCGACCAGGAGACAAATTCCGCCCCTTCAGCGCTTCGAAATTGAGGGGCCTCCGTGTCCTGGGCCGTTGGCCCAGGCTTTCGCATTTCGCGCCGTTGGCGCTTAGGCAGGAGTAGTTCTACAAAGCAGCCAGGGTTTCTAGAAAGAGATCCACATCTGATAGATCCGGCAACAACGCGTCCGGTTTGCGGGCGATAAGATCGTTCGTCGAATAAAAGCGGCCCGTATCCACCGCCAGCGAACGCGCGCCGAAATGTTTGGCGCATTCGATGTCATTCGGCGTGTCGCCTATGACGATGAACTGTTCGGGCGCCAGATCCATTTGGAGATGTTTGCGAATACGCTCGGCTGCGAGCGCGGGAAGATCGCGGCGATCGTGCGATTCATCGCCGAAAGCGCCAGGCAGAGTGAAGAACTTTGACAGGCCGGTAATCTCCATCTTCAACCAGGCCGCCGGCTCGATGTTGCCGGTGACTAGTGCCGATTGATAGCGCGGATGATCGTGTGTCGCCTGCAGCACCTCGCGCACTCCCGGCAGAACCTCGAAAACTTCTTCACCATTCCCGGTGAACTTGCGCATTGCGTTCATGTAACTCTCGCGCAGCTCGTGAACACGTTCGCGGATGTGTTCATGCGTAAAACCTTCGTGTTTGAGAGCTTCGCCAACGATCTGCAAATCGGTCATGCCCGACACTTTCATTTCCCCCAAGCGACCTGCCGTCCCGAAAACTTCTTCCAGCATGGGAATGGTGTAGTCCTTAAACGAACCCGCGCGCACGGATCGCATCAGCGTGCCGTCGATGTCCCACAGCAGAATGCGGAATGATGAATGCGGAATGCTGATTGATGAAGCTCCATTTATATTCACGTTGTTATTCATAATGCTCTCTTAGTATTCCGCAATCAGCAATCAGCATTCAATGACCGCCAGCACGTCGCCGGCATTTACCGTGGCTCCGGATTCCGCATTGATTGATACGACGACGCCAGTCTTAGGGGATTTCATTTCATTCTGCATCTTCATAGCTTCGACTACGATGATTCCGGCGCCGGCTTCAACTTTTGCGCCCGCTTCAACCAGCACGCGCACGACCTTGCCGGGCATGGGTGAAACGATTTCCGCTGCACCGTGGTCATGCGCGGCAGAGCTGCGCGCGCTAAGCAGACGCCTGGGATCGATTATGTTGATGTCGTAGCTGTCGCCGCGGAGGACTACCGCAAAGAAATTTTTTGAGTTGTGCTGGGCGTCAACCCTGCACTTGAAAACATCTGAGCCGTTAATTAAGAGGTACTCGCCGCTTGCGAGGTCGCGCAGTTCAATTTCGTAATGCCGGCCATCGATATCCGCCGTCGCAGTCGTATGGGCAAGATCGAGTGAGACGGCGTGGACTGTACCTGATAACTGAGCTTTAAGCTTCATACGAATTAGGCGTTGTCGTTGCGTCCTCTTAACAGTTTCAGGCGAGCCGCGTAGCGGCGAAATGTTTATAGCCTTCCATGGCATCCCCGATTGCGTTCGAAGCGAAGTGAAGCGTGGGGCCCTTCACTTCGGTTCGAGAATTAGTAGGGTGGTTGTTCGTTTCTATAAACATTTCGTGCCTACGGCACTCGCTTCAGCAACACCTCGCTGAAGGGAGGTGCTAATGAGATTCAAAAACTTCCTCTTATCGTCCGGACTTCTTGCGGTGTTGGCCCACCCCTCTCTTCGCCTCAAGCACTGACGTGCGGCCAGACACTTTCCAACGACTTTGACTCACCGGCGTCGGTGGCCGCGAAGATGCTTCTTTTTGTAAGCGCGCGTAATGAATCGCTGCCCCAATTAGCGCCATGTCACGCTGCGTCTGGCTGGCTTTCTCAGAAACTGCCGCTCGCGCCGTCACGCGCCGTTCGTTGAAACGCGAAATGAATCCAGTGTCCAAGCGCGCGGCGATGAATTCTTTGTCGCGAACAATCTCGCGGAAGAAGGGAAGGGTCGTTTTGATGCCGCCTATTTCATATTCATCGAGCGCGCGCCGCAGACGATCGATCGCTTCTTCACGTGTGGCGCCCCAGGCCGCCAGTTTGGAAATCATCGGATCGTAATGAATTGAGACTTCGGAATTGAGCTCAACGCCGCTGTCGTCGCGGATGCCCGGGCCGTTGGGTATTCGCAAGTGAGTGATCCTTCCCGGTGAAGGAAAGAAATTGTTTTCCGGATCTTCCGCATACACACGACATTCGACCGCGTGCCCGCGCCAGCGGACCTGCTCCTGTGTAAACGAAAGCGAGGCACCATTAGCGACAGTGATCTGCTCGCGCACAATGTCGATGCCGGTTACCAACTCGGTCACCGGATGCTCCACCTGCAAGCGCGTGTTCATCTCGAGGAAATAGAAGTCGCGCGTGGCATCGGCGACCAGGAATTCCACCGTACCGGCGCCCACATAATTCACGGCGCGCGCCAACTTAACAGCAGCCGCGCCCATCTGTTCACGCAGTGAAGCGTCGTTGATGGGAGAAGGACACTCTTCAATGACTTTTTGATGGCGGCGTTGAATTGAGCATTCCCGTTCGCCCAGATGGACCACGTTCCCGTGTGTGTCGGCGACAATCTGAATCTCTATATGACGCGGCCGCTCAATTGCTTTCTCGAGATACAGGGCAGAATCGCCAAACGCCGATGCCGCTTCTGATTTGGCGTTATCAAAAGCAGAACGTAACTCTGCTGCTGAAGAAACGAAACGCATGCCTTTACCACCGCCACCCGCGGAAGCCTTGAGCATTACCGGATATCCAAACTGTTTCGCAGTTAATTCAGCTTCGGCCAGCGAATTTAATGGCGCAATTGTGCCAGGAACAATCGGTACGCCTGCGTCTACGGCCGCGCTGCGAGCGCTGGTCTTTAAACCCATGACGCGCATCGCGTCGACGCCCGGGCCAATGAAGATCAAACCCGCTGCCGCGACAGCGGCTCCAAAGTCTGCGTTTTCGGCGAGGAAACCATACCCGGGATGAATCGCGTCCGCGTTGGTTCTCTTTGCGGCGCTAACGATTTTCGCGATGTCGAGATAGCTTTGAACCGAAGCCGCCGGTCCAATGCAAACCGCTTCATCGCACAAGGAGACGTGAACCGCGGCAGCATCGGCTTCCGAATATACGGCCACCGGTGAAATGTTGAGATCGCGACAGGCGCGAATTATGCGAACGGCGATCTCACCACGATTGGCAATTAAAATTTTGCGGAACATGAAATCAGAAATCAGAGTTCGAAGTCAGAATTCAGAAGTCATTATTACCATCGATCGAGGTATGGATCGAGTTTTGAGAATTGCCTCATGACAACACTTCCACCTGTTATTGTTTACCAAAAGTAAAAAGGCGGGCACGCAAGGCCCGCCCACACAGATTGATAACAAAGGTTAACTTATCGCTTCGAGGTTTTAATTGAAGTCGCGCTGCCCACGCGTCGGGGCGCTTCGGACGCTCTATCGATAACGCCATCGCGCATAACCAGATCGTCTTCGGTACCCAATTGTTTATCCGCCCCGGGCAGCAAAAGTTCATAATTTGTAAACGAGAGGCGTTCGGTAATTGCATCCTCTGCGCCGCCGATAGATGCGTTCCGAATTGCAGCACCGCGCAGCGTCTGCGGCTTTTGCTTTGGCACGGCTGCCAGCTCAGCGCTGGGGCGATAGCCTGACGCATCAAGATTCTGCAAGGCGGCAGCAAGCGTACGGTCCTCGTCCGGAAGCCGTTTCAGATCGCTTATGGCGTCTGGAAGCCCGCCAAACTTTTCGCGATATTCATCGAGCGCCCGATCAACGCGGTAACCCTGCGCGTTAAGGCCCGCTCTTATTCCTAACTGTCGTTGTTCCAAACGCTCTGGAACAGTGATGCCTATAAAAATCAAAATTAATATCGGAAAGGCCAACGAAGCAATGTAACCGCGGCGGGCATAACGCAGGCCACAAAAACGATCAGGAGAAGCTGCTATTGAGCGATAGAGTTTGCGAGTAAACCAAAAGACAAAGATTGAGACCGGAATCGCTAGCCATTTCAGACGCCACGCAGCCGTTTCCGCAGCGGCTAGCCAGGGGTGGTAATCAACCGGAATCATCGACAAGAACGCCAGGTTGGATTTGGCACCGCGGGCTGAGGTCTGGGCGACGGCAATGAAGGTTTGAGTCAGAAACACCAGGAGCAGCAAAGCTCCAAGGACGCTCAGCACCAGCGAGCGACCATAAGAGGGAAGCTCGTGCTCGGGTTTGGGGAGCGCTTCGCCAACCGGGCGCGCACCGCAGGCGGTGCAGGCGTCGCTTGGAAGAGCGTCAGATTTAAAGCCGCAGCACGGGCAGATTGTCACGGGTGTTTCGTCCTCAATACGTAAAGCGGATATCAGTTGATCGTCGCCGGGCGCTGGTTATCCAACCTTGTGGACTAATTGCTGTTCAGCTCGTCGCTCAGGCCCGGAGTTTGATGCGGAAATAGTCGGTTGCGATTCGTCAGTTGCAGACTTAGTTGAAACCCTGTTCAGCTCGTACCAGGTGTGATACATGCGATGAGCAAAAGTCCAATAGGAACCCACCGCGAGTACCCACAGGACAGCCGGCATTCGATTGGCGAAGAAGTTCGTCGAACCCGGATGAGTGCTCAAAGCGCCAATAATAAAAAGAACTACTCGCTCGGGACGGCGCAGAAAACCAACATCACATTTCGCAATCAAACTCTCCGCCCTGGCGCTCGCGTAGCTTACCATAACTGATCCCATTAGTCCTGCGCCCGCAAGAAAAACGTTAAGAGTTGAGTGAAACTGAGTATCGCGAGCGTAAAAAACCATCAAACCGACAAATACGACCATGTCGGAAAGACGATCGAGCGATGAATCGAGGAAACCACCGTAGCGCGTTACCCGCCCCGAAAGCCGCGCCACCTGGCCGTCGAGCATGTCAAAAAGATTGGCGACTATGAGGACTATGCCTGCCGAGAAAAAGTATCCGAGTCCAAACAGCAGCCCTGATCCAACATTAATAGCAACGCCAATAACGGTGAGAATGTTTGGATTGATGTGACCGTATGCAAGCCAGCGCACCATTGCATCGATGATTCGTTGCGCGCCTCGGCCAATTCCATTCACAAACATTTCGAGCTGTTTCCCCTGAGGAATATTATGCCTAATACCGTGCGAACATTACAGCTTTTCCAACAAACAAAGCGCGGATTTTAGGAATGGGTCGGAGTCGTGTCAAGGTTTTGAAAATCAGGGTGCGATGCCCGAGTCAACCCTTGTTTTCCATCTCAGTATGAATAGTGGTCAGATGTCTTACTTCGAAATTGCGCGCGCCGGCGGGAGTGCGCACCACAACTTCGTCGCCTTCTTCTTTGCCCATTAGGCTCTTGCCCACAGGTGAAGTAGTGGAAATTAGACCGTTCTGGGGATCACTCTCTTCAGGCGTGACCAGGCGATAAGTGACTTCTTCATCTTTTTCAGAATCAAACAGAACGAGCGTCGAGCCGTAACCTGCTTTATTGCGTGAGATCTTCGAAAGATCGATTGAGGAAATTTCGCTGATTCGCTGGCGCAACTCGACAATGCGGGCCTTCACCACGTTTTGTCGATCGAGCGCGGCACGGTATTCCGAGTTCTCGCGCAGATCACCAAACTCAAGAGCGCGCTTGATCTCTTTGGGCAGGTGAACACGCAGTTCGGACTCAAGCTCGTCGAGTTCGCCCTGCAGTTTTTGTTTGATATCTGCTGACAATTACTTGCTCAACTCATGTTTGCTGAGATGGACTCTAAACTCTTTACAGTATGCGATACAAGTCCCGCGTTTAAACAAACTGGCTGGCGAGTGGAACGTGCCGATTGCGCAGCCCGCCTAGTTTCTAATTAGCCGCAGGATGAGACGTGCTCGCCGCTCTTGCTGTATGGCCGATGATGTCGTGCTTCGTCAGGAGCGCCAAAAGAAATACCAGTATCACGCGCGGTGCGGATCAATTGCCCATTCTCCGGCACCGTCTTCACGTTCGCGATAGCCTGCCGAATAGGAACAGTAATTACGTCTCCGGCCTGCAGCGCCACCATCACGTCTTGTTTGCCTTCGACGACGGCGCGTACAGCGCAGGCGCCATAGTTTGTCGCCAACATGCGATCGAATGCATTGGGTCTGCCACCGCGTTGCAGGTGGCCAAGCACCACACAACGCGCTTCTTTGCCGGTGAGCGATTCGAGTTCGCGTTGACAGTAAGACCCTATGCCGCCGAGGCGCGGAGCGTGATTGCGGTCGCCCCTGTCCTGGTAAATCAATTCGTGACCGGTTTCAACTGCGCCCTCAGCGGCAACGATGATACTGAAGTTTGAACCAGCCTCATCCCGCGCCCGAATTCTGTCCGCCACCGACTGCATGGTGAAGGGAATCTCGGGAATTAGAATCACGTCCGCACCGCCAGCAATGCCGGAGTGTAAAGCTATCCAGCCGGTGTTACGCCCCATTACCTCCAGGATCATCACACGGTCGTGTGATTCTGCAGTCGTGTGCAGCCGATCGAGGGCGTCGGTAGCAATGTCCAGCGCCGTAATGAAACCAAAGGTAAGTTCCGTGCACGCCAAATCGTTGTCAATGGTTTTGGGAACGCCAACTACGGGAATGCCAAACTTGCCAAACTCCTGGGCGATCGTCAGGGTGCCTTCCCCACCCAGTGCAATCAGCGCATCGATGCCCAGGCGTCGCACATTATTCACCGCTTCGTGGTACAGGCTATCAACTTTAACCGCTGTTCCGATCTCATCGCGCTCGACAAACCTGCCGCGATTGCGCGTGCCAAGAATTGTGCCGCCGCGGGGGAGCAACCCCCTGACATCTGCTGTGGTCAATAGGCGCGTGTGCGTTTCTCCTAACAATCCCTCGAAACCATTCTCGATGCCGACGACGTTCATGCCATATTGCCCGCTGGCAGTCGTGACCACAGCGCGAATCACAGCATTGAGCCCGGGAGCATCGCCGCCGCCGGTTAAAATTCCAATTGTGTTAGGCATAACTTAAAAAGGTTTCAAGTTTCGAGTTTCGAGTTTCGAGTTTCAAGTTTTGAGCTTGGAGTTTCAAGCTACGGATCGCTCTTGTTTTGGCATTTGGATTGGTAAGTCTTACTCGCAACATCTGAAACGTGAAACCTGAAACTCGACTAAATCGTTCTCACTCGTGGCGGTTCATGATATTCGCCATACTCGAGGTAATCGCGCGTAATGATTTTCCCCGGCCGCGTGTCTTCTGTCAGTAGTAATAACGCATCACGCAGCACCTTTAACTGGAGCTCGCGCATATTTGGTTTGCCCAAACTATTGCCGATCTTAAAACCGTTTGGATAAAGCGCGCGCGGCGGCCGCATTTGCGCCGAAACTTCAGGGGATACCGTTATCAAAACCGTCGGTATGCCTTTCATCTCAATTTCCCGTTGAACCGCGACGACCGTGCGGTGGCAGACGCTCGGTCAACCACCAGTTAGAACCACCACGTCGGCAC
>JBDUCB010000126.1:0-11161 GCA_040003695.1 bacterium | reverse complement strand
ATTCTTAACTAGCTTCAAAAGCATTTCCATGGGAGCAGGCGCCTGCGACGTAGCCCGCTCTTTTTCTTGTCAGTAGTCAGTTGTCAGTTGCAGTTTCAGGTTTCACTTGAGTAGCTCCTCGTATAGGCCCATATGAAAGCTCTAATCCGGCCCGCCCTGTGAAAACTCCGCATTATTCCTCTACAATGCCCGCTTGCCGATAATGAACGGTGCCACTGACAACGGACCATTAACTACTGACTAATCGCAAATGGAAATTCCGAAGACTTACGATCCCAAACAGGCCGAGCAAAATCATTACGAGCGTTGGGAGCGCGAAGGGTTTTTTGCGCCTGAGATTAACCGCGACCCGCAGGCGCCAGTCTTTTCAATTGTCATTCCGCCGCCAAATGTAACCGGCTCGCTGCACATGGGCCATGCCTTGCAACATACGTTGATGGATGTGCTGGCGCGCTACAAACGCATGTGCGGCTATCGCACGCTGTGGCTGCCGGGTATGGACCATGCCGGCATATCCACGCAAATGGTAGTCTCGCGCGAGCTGAAAAAGGAAGGATTGTCGCGGCATGATATTGGCCGGGAACAATTTGTCGAGCGTGTTTGGAAATGGAAACAGGAATCTGGCGGGCAAATCACCAGGCAGATGCGACGCGAGGGCGCATCAGTCGATTGGTCGCGCGAAAAGTTTACGATGGATGCGGAAATGACGCGGGCCGTGCGCGAAGTTTTCGTTCGTCTCTATGACGAAGGAATGGTCTATCGCGGCAACCGCATCGTTAACTGGTGTCCAAATGACCAGACAGTGCTGTCGGATCTAGAAGTGGAAAAAATTCCGCAAAGCGGAAAGCTTTATTATCTGCGCTATCCGCTGAAGTCGGGACAAGGTCACGTTACGGTTGCCACTACCCGGCCGGAGACGATGCTCGGCGATACAGCCGTGGCCGTGAATCCGAAAGACGAACGCTATCGCGGGCTGGTTGGAAAGACTTTGTTGTTGCCGCTCACCGGACGCGAGATCCCGATCATAGCAGATGAGTTTGTGGAAGCTGAGTTTGGCACCGGAGCAGTGAAGGTGACGCCGGCACATGACCAGAACGACTATGAGATGGGCCAGCGTCATTCCTTGCCGCAGGTCGTTGTTATAGACAGCGAGGCGAAGATGACTGAAGCCGCCGGCGAGGAGTTTGTGGGGTTAGATCGGTACAAGGCGCGGACAAAAGTTGTCGAAAAGTTTGCAGAGTTGGGACTACTTGAAAAAATTGTTGACTATGAATTCGCGATCTCGAAATGCGAACGGTGCAAGACAGTTATCGAGCCCCTGATCTCGACACAGTGGTTTCTGGCGATGGACAAGCTGCGCGACCGAGCGCTGGAAGCATTACAGCAGGACAAGTCACCTCAGTTTGTGCCGGAGGTTCCTTACGAAAAAGTTTATTCAAACTGGCTCGAGAACCTGCGCGATTGGACCATCTCGCGCCAGCTTTGGTGGGGCCATCAGATCCCGGCGTGGTATACGGCCGACGGCACGGTGATAGTCGCGCGCTCTGAAGAGGAAGCGCGAAAGAGGGCGGGCAACGACGAACTGACTCAGGATCCTGATGTCCTCGACACGTGGTTCTCATCGCAGCTTTGGCCTTTCTCGACAATGGGCTGGCCGGAAGATACAAAAGATCTGGCAACGTTTTATCCAACTTCTGTGCTCGTGACCGCGCGCGACATCATTTTTCTTTGGGTTTCCCGCATGGTAATGGCGGGCTTGAAGTTTATGGACGACGAGCCGTTCGCAGATGTCTTCGTCACCGGCACGATCCTCGACGCCCACGGTCAGCGCATGTCGAAAACCAAAATGAACGGCGTCGATCCGCTGGAGGTTTTCGACAAATACGGCGTTGACGCGACGCGTTTGAAACTGGCTTCGGTTGGCAGCACGGATATTCGCTGGAGCGAGAAGCAGGTTGAGAGCTATCGTAACTTTGCCAACAAGATCTGGAACGCAGCGCGGTTTTCTCTGATGAATTCAGAAGGCGCAGCAGTTAAACCGGAAGCGCTCAGCGACGTCGGTCCTGAGTCAGCATTGCACGATCGCTGGATAGTCTCGCGATTGAACAAAACCGCGCGGGAAGTGCGCAAGGCGCTGGCTGGTTATGAATTCCATGAAGCGGTGCAAACGCTTTACCACTTCTTCTGGGACGATTTTTGTGATTGGTATATCGAACTAACAAAGAGCGATATCACCGCTGAAGAAGCAAGCAGCAGCCGCGCTGAAGCCCGCAGTCGTCTGCTGACAGTTTTGGAACAAGCGCTGCGGCTCCTGCATCCATTCATGCCCTACATCACAGAGGAACTCTGGCAAAAGCTTCCTGGCGTGAGTGGAGAATTACTGCATCCTGCGTATTCAGGTGCGGCGCAGTCAATAATGTTGGCGGCTTATCCCGAGGGACAATCCGAATTAATTGATGAAAATGCCGAATGGGAAATGCAGGCAGTCATCGACCTGATCTCGCGTGTGCGAAACATTCGTTCGGAAATGAATATCAAGCCCAGCGAACGCGTGATGCTGTTGATTGGTTCACCGGATAAAAAAACGCGCGCGGTGTATCAAACGAATAGTGCGCAGATCAGCCGGCTGGCGCGGGCCGCTGAAGTTTCAATCAGTGAGAAGCTGGAAGCGCCGCGCGCTTCTGCTCGCGCTGTTTTAGTTGGAGGCGCCGAAGTGGCCGTGCCGCTGGAAGGTTTGATCGATTTTGCGCAGGAGCGGGAGCGGCTCGGCAAGGAAAAAGAAAAATTGTCTGCCGAGTCAGCGAAGCTTGAAGCACAGCTTGACAATCCGCAGTTTGCTGAACGAGCGCCCGCGGAAAAGGTTGAAGAAGTGCGCGCGCGCATTGCCGACATTGCGCAGCGCAATGCACAACTCGATCAAACTATTGCGAACCTGGGATGACATCGCAGTCACACCAACCTGCGACCACGGCCTTATCCAAACAATCAAATCACAAGGAGTTTCTTCCATTGCGCAAAATTTTCATCACGTCGATCGTCGTTTGTCTCGTGCTCGTAAGCTTAGGCTCGGCCAGTATTCGCAACAGTAAAGCTAATAACAAACCGAACAAGAAAGAGAGCAACACGATAGTCCAAAGTGCGCCCGGCACACGCTGCACTCGCTTGTCTTATCCAAAGAAAGGGGAGGAACCCGGTTTTGGAAGGCGTTGCACGCGACTATTCTCAAGGACCGGCAAGCCAGGCACTATCATGCCGAACACTCCTCCGACCGTTGAACTAAAAGCGTCGACGGACAACCTTATTCTTGATTGCGGGAATATTCCGAGGCCGACTTCCTGCAAGCCTGATGCGTGCAAGCTGTTAATACTGTCGACCAAATCATCTGATGCGGATGGCGATCAGTTGCTTTATACCTTCACTACCACGGGAGGACGCATAAGGGGTGATGGCTCGGCAGTGATATGGGATCTCAACGGCGCGCAGCCAGGAACCTATACTGCGAGCGCAGAAGTAGACGACGGCTGCGGCTGCATCGCCTTCTCTTCAACAAGCATAACGCTACAAGCTTGCGGCGATTGCCAGTAAGAAGGCAGGATTTAAATGCACACCGGAACCAGGTAACAGAAGCCCGCGTCTGCGGGCGCCAAGGCAATAGCCCACAGCGCGAGCTGTGGGTTCAGGTGTGCCGAATCCAACCTCAGCTCGCGTAAGCGAGCGACATAATCAGTACTCGGCTGTCACAACGCGAGTTCATATGTCGCCCCGTCGGGCTCGAAATCCAGCTCGTACCCACAGCTTGCGCTGTGGGCTACTGGTATTTCGTTGGCTTCGCCAACTGGTTGACGGGTGCCAGTAACTACTCGGAATCACCAGGACAGGCAGGAAGTCTGTGCCACGCCAGATTGCGGAACAAGCGTGATCGGCAGTCGTTTAAGTCTAACCGGTAGCGGGAGCTTGAAGGGCTCTCGTCACCAGCGTATCTTTAGAGGGAAGCTTGCGGCACTTGAGGAAGTAAATATGCAAAGTCGATCTATTCGCTACATCGCTCTTTTGTTGGCCGTTCTGATCGGGATCAGCGTATGCTCGATTGAAACAGACGCGCAGCGGCGCCGTAAGCGACGCGTACGTCGCGCGCCACGGCCGTTTGTAACCAATCCCGCTATCGCGCTGCCGGGGAGCGAGCAGGATGGTTCGGAAAGAATCATTAGTACCGCGGATGAAAATGGCAATCCGGCGGAGTCGAACGAAGAAGGCACTCCGAAGAAGAAGAGCACGAAGAGCAGCGAAGCAAGCATGCAACAGACGATCGAGTCGCTTTCCAATCAGGTCAACCGCCTCAATGACAAGTTGACCCAGATGCAGGAAAACGATCGCTCGCTAATCGACCTGGAGCGACTGAGCCGCGCCGAGCAACGGGCGGAGAGCGTGCGCGCGCAGATGCTCGACACCGAGAGTAAGCTGGCGGATCTGGAGTCACGTATGGACCAAGTCGACTATTCCCTTAAGCCGGAGAATATCGACCGATCGATGGCCGGATACGGTTCGGTGCATCCCGAAGATGCTCGTGATGCTCGTCGTCGCCAACTGGAAAATGAAAAGGCGCGGTTGCAAGCGCAAATCACATTGCTGGAAAACAGCCGCACGCGCTTGCAGGCTTCGCTCGCGACTGCGGAGACAGAAGTGGATACGCTGCGCCGTAGGATGGACCAGCAACAGTTGAACAATTCTTCGCGCACTGTACCTTCAGCCACGCCCGACAAACCGTAATTTCGATCTGAAATCATGGGCACACTCCCACAGCCAGACCTCTACCGCCGTATCAGTGAAGCAAACAGCCGAGGCGAGCGCGTAGTCGTTGCGACAGTTGCGCGCACGCGCGGCTCGACGCCGCAGCAGCGTGGCGCAAAGATGTTGTTCTTTGAAAGTGGTGAAGCTGCGGGAACGGTCGGCGGAGGTTGCGTGGAGGCGGAGGTTTGGGCTGAAGCGCGTGAGGCGTTGCGCTCGGGCCAATCTGCTTTGCACCATTTTTCTCTGACCGCCGAAGAGGCAAGCGAAGAAGGCATGGTCTGTGGCGGGACGATGGACATCTTTCTGGATGTGTGGCGGCCAGAGACTTTGCGTGATGCGCCTGACGGGAATCGATAGCGGATATATTTCAGTAAGAGCGGGGGCGGGCCCACCTTCCCGACCTCGAGCTGATTGAAGTTACTTGCGGATTTCTGATCCAAAGGCTTTCAAGCGGAAAATACCGAGCTCCATATAAAGCCTCTCAGGTTGGGAAGAGGGGCTTGCCCCCGCTTTGAGGACGATCATATGAGCGAATCCTTTATCGAGAACTACAAGGCCAAGCATCGCCATCCGCTCAACAAGCTCTCGCACAGCATCGGAATTCCTCTAATCGTTGTTTCGTTACCGCTGTTCTTTTTCAACTGGCGCTGGGCGTTGGCTCTACTCATCATCGGTTGGGCCTTCCAGTTTCTCGGTCACCTGATTGAAGGGAACCAGCCCGCGTTCTTTCGCAATCCGCTTTACCTGCTGGTCGGACCGTGGTGGTTGTTGCGCCGCGCGTTTGGTTCCGGCGATTCGCAAAAGCCACCCGTGTCGAAATAGATTTCTTCTCCTAGATGAAGGATGCAACACATAAAACCCGCTCTAATTCTTCTTTACTCCAACGCTTACTTGAGGACGGCTCGCTAGCGGTTAGCGTCACGCTGATCGAAGCGCCACAAAATGTCGGCGCGAAGATGATCGTTGAGGCGGACGGAATTCATCGCGGCGATTTGGGAGATCAAGCGATCGATGCAGCGGCGGTCCGGCAAGCCGGTGTCTTCCTCGCGTCAAAAGAAGAGACACGGGCTTTTTACGGCAGGGAATTCGCACCTGCGTTGCAAGCGTTCAGCGAAGCACAATTTCTCTTTGAGCTAATTCGGCCGGAGCCGCACCTGGTCATTTGTGGCGCGGGACACGTCGGCGCTTCGCTGGCCAGGCTCGCGGCTTTATTAGGTTATCGTGCGACGCTGATCGACGACCGAAAAGAGTTTGTACGGCGCGAAGATTTTCCTGAACAGAACATAGAACTCGTGCTGGCGGAGAGTTGGAGCGAAGCAGTAACCGCGGTCGTGGGGAACGGTCGCGGCGTTTCAATCGCCATCGTGACTCGCGGGCATAGTGAAGATGAACAATGCCTGCGTGCGTCCTTGACTGGTTCCGAGCCTGATTACGTTGGTCTCATCGGCAGCAAGCGCCGCACGCGCATTGTGCTGGAACGACTGCGCGAAGCTGGTATTGGTTCGGAACAACTGAAAAAAGTGCATGCGCCAATTGGATTGGACATAGGCGCAGTCACGCCCGAAGAAGTCGCGCTCGCTATACTGGCTGAGGTTGTTGCGGTGCGACGCGGCGGCAGCGGTGGCTCGCTTCGAAAAGGATAGCGGCTGGAATGCAATGTGAAGCAAGACCAGATTTTCCATTTATCATTTCTCATTTTTCATTTCAGGCCCGCGCCGACTTGGATGGATTCCCTTGAAATGCAACTTCGTGCGAAATTGGTATCAGGTAGCTTAACTCTATTCATCATCGCAATGTCCGCTGGTCTTGAGACCCAAGGCCAGCTTGAAGTCCGACCTTCAAGGTTGAATTCTGCAATGGAAAATGAAAAATGATAAATGAGAAATCTGTTCTTCTCTGTCCGCTGCGACTATTTCGTAAGGTACCGTTGCGGCAGCGGATGCTTCTCGTCTTCACCTTGCCAGAAAATTGTTACTACCCACCAGCGGCTGCCGTCATTCATTAATTGAATACTATTGATGCCGCGTTGAAATGGCTTTGCGTCGTCGGGCGCATGCCGCGATTCGTAGGTGCTAAAGACATGAACAATCTGGCCAAACTCTTCCGTCTTTCTTGACGCTTCGCGCTCGTAGAATCCCTCCGTCTCAAAAAAGCCGCTTGCCCGCTGAATATATTCATCGATCGTCAGCACGCGCGATCCATAGCCACCAGTTTGCCGCGCGCTCGTCGGAATCAAACGCGCGCCGGGGAGAAACAACGACTTCATGCGATCCCAGTCGCGCTTCTTTCCCGCCGGTCCTGAAATTACCTCATAGACAGCGGCAATTATCGAGTCAACCGAAGCGACATCAGCGGAATTTGCAGCGGGCACTGTTGAAATCGGCGCCGGAGTATTCGTGGGTGCGGGCGCGGCGGTATTCGGCGGTTGCGGCGTTGGGGTTTTAGTTTGGGCCATGATGGTGTTGTCTGCGCAGTACAAAATTAAGCAAGCCAGAACAAATTCGAAAAACGTTCGGATTAGTTTCAACGTAGCGCTCCTGCCTTTTACCGAAATGTCCAAATCGCCGCGCATTAAAGCACGACCGGGAAAGCCTGACAATAAGGAAGCGCATTAAGCCGGGGACGAGTTTGGAGCTTTGCGTCGCTCATGTTAAGACATTTCACCAATCACCATGCAAACGGAAAACCTTGACCTTGCACGCTCAACCCGCGTCGCGAAACCAGGAATGTTTCGCGCGCTGTCACATCGCAACTTTCGTTTGTTCTGGACCGGCGCCTTCCTTTCAAACTGTGGCACCTGGATGCAGGCTGTCGCGCAGGGCTGGCTGGTCCTGCAGTTAACTAACTCGGCGTTTTGGTTGGGGCTCGATGCTTTCATGGCGACGATTCCCGGCTTCTTTCTGACATTACTCGGGGGCGTCTTTGCCGACCTGGTAGATCGCCGCCGCCTGCTGATTTATACGCAAGTGGTCGCCGGCTTGGCGGCGCTCGGGTTGGCCACCCTCGTCTGGACGGGACTGGTCAACAGATGGATGGTGCTTGGGTTTTCTTTTGTTACCGGATGTTGCATGGCGCTGGCGAGTCCCTCTTATCTGGCAATGACATTTGATCTGGTTGGACGCGAAGATTTGGCGAACGCGATAGCACTAAACTCAACCCAGTTTCAACTCTCTCGCGTAGTAGGTCCGGCGCTGGCCGGCGTCGGTTTCGCTTTGTTTGGATTAGCCGGCTGCTTCTATGTAAACGGCCTCTCGTTTGGCGCTGTCGTAATTAGTTTGAGCATGGTCCGGCTAGGTGCCAATTCCCATGCGGTAGGTGCGCCTTCCCATTCTGTTAAGGATAGGCGCGCGTTGTGGACTGATCTGATCGAGGGTTTGAGCTATGTGCGTAACCGCCCACGGGTCTCATCCTTGCTCATGATTTCTTCCGTCAATAGTCTTTTTGGCGCGCCTTACTTTTCGATGATTCCGATTTATGCGCGCGACATTTTTCACTTAGGCGCCACTGGCCTGGCCTGGTTGATGGGTACGGCGGGAGGCGGCGCTTTCTGCGGCGCACTATTGCTAACCTACCTGGGAGATTTTCGTCGCAAAGGTTGGTTCGTGCTGGGCGGCAGCCTCTTGTTTGGCGCGTTCCTTACTGCATTCGCCCTCTCAAAGGACCTCACCATCACCTGTGTATTCCTCTTCTGCCTTGGTTTCGGGATCGTTACGTCAGTAGCCGTAACGAACACTTTGTTGCAAAAGCTGGTTACTGACGAGATGCGCGGCCGGGTCATGAGCATGTTCATCCTTTCTTTCATTGGCACGATGCCCGTCGGCAACATCATCGCCGGCTGGGCTTCGCACCGCTTTGGCGCCCCACATACACTCGCCGTCGGTGGTCTGGTCATTGTCCTGTTCGCAACGGCGATGATCTTCTTTAACCGGCGACTGCGCGAACTCTATTGATCTTCTTTAGACAACAAATGTAGGGGCAGGGCTTGTCCTTGGCCGCGTTTCAAGCTGAACGGGCAGGGACGAGCCCTGCCCTACATCGGCTTATCAACGCAAGAACAAACAAATGTGGCGTTCTTATTGGCGGAACACGGGGAAAACTGTTCGCTGAGGAGAGAAGACTATGAGAGTTCGATTATCACAAATGCTGGTGTTTACGGTTGTAATATTGGGTTGCTCGCTGGTTGCTGCGGCCCAGGGCGTCATTGTTCCTGGCCCGTGCGAGCGTTGTCCGCGACCGTCTCAGCAAGCTTTGCCGCGCTCGTTACCAATCAAATCGATCAAGATCGATACCAAAATCATTTCTCAGGTGGCCACCACCCACGTCGAGCAAATCTTCCGTAACGATACAGATGCGACTCTAGAGGGAACCTATTTCTTCCCCATTCCTGAGCAAGCCTCAATAACTGAATTTGCCATCTGGGATGGCAATAGGCGACTGGTCGGCGAAGTGCGTTCGCGCGAGGAAGCCCGGCGCATCTATGACGAGATTGTGAGGCGCCAGCGCGATCCTGGACTGCTCGAGTACGCCGGCAAGGATCTTTTCCAGGCCAGCATCTTTCCCATCCCGCCGCACGCCGACAAGAAACTGGAGATCAGCTACAGCCAGGTGTTGCGCGCTGAGTCAGGCACGGTTGCTTATCGTTATCCGCTTGGAACGGGCAGACAGTCGGCACAGATTGGATCTGTGTCTGGTCGCATAGAGTTGGAAAGCAAAGATCCGCTGCGAAATATTTATTCCCCCACACATGCGATTGAAGTGAAACGAAACGGTACCGGCCGCGCCGCCGTGACTTTTGAAAATCAGGGACAGCCGCAGGACTTTCAATTGTTCTACGCTCTTTCAAAAGAAGATTTTGGCGTTACCCTGCTGACGCATCGCGAGCCTGGCAAGGCTGGGTATTTCCTGCTCATGGTTTCGCCTAAAGACGAATGGTCTGAACAGGAGTATGCAGCCAAGGACATCATTTTTGTTCTCGACACGTCGGGATCCATGGCTGAGGAAGGCAAGATGGAAAAAGCCCGCGCGGCTTTACTCTATGGCGTCAAGATTCTGCGTCCCGCTGATCGATTCAACATCATCTCTTTTGCCGGTGAAGAACATTTGCTGGCAAACGAATTGATCAATGCCGATGAAAATGGACGAGCACGGGCTATCCGTTTTGTCGAGGGGCTAAAGCCCGTTGGCGGAACAAACATTGACGCGGCTCTAACAGCCGCGCGCCAACAGATCAGCCGTTCCTCAAGTTTGGGCCATCCCCGCATGATCGTATTTCTAACCGACGGATTGCCCACTGTTGGCCAAACTAACGTCGAACGAATTCTTGCAAACGTAAAGAATACCGGCGAGGCGCGCATCTTTCCTTTCGGCGTTGGCTATGACGTGAACACTTCGTTGTTGGATCGTCTGGCGGCGCAATCGGGTGGCGTTGCCGATTACGTTGAACCAAAAGAAGACTTGGAAGTGAAAGTGTCCAACTTCTTTTCGCGGATTAGTTATCCTGTACTTAGCGACCTGCAACTTGATATGGCAGGAGTGGAAACGGATCTCACTTATCCGCGAACGCTGCCTGATCTGTTCCGCGGCTCGCAACTTATCATCATCGGTCGCTACCGCAATCCGATCGACATGAATTATGTTCGTTTGACTCTTACAGGCAAAAGCGGCGGCAACGAAAGAAAGTTTTTCTACAACAATTTGCATTTTGCATTGAGCGAGGAGTCGAATGATTTTCTGCCGCGCTTGTGGGCCACGCGTCGCGTTGGTTGGCTGATGGAGCAGGTGCGGACCAATGGCGAGCAGCCCGAGTTGCGCGATGAGATAGTTGATTTGGGAACCCGATATGGCATCGTCACGCCGTACACTTCTTACCTGGCGCTTGAATCGCCGCAGGCAGCCGGGAATTTTACCGGTACGGTAGGGCTTCGCAGGCAAGGCATCGGGGCGGGTCAGCCGCAGTCAGCGCCGCCGCCACCAGCTATGAAAGCTGCCGATGCAACGGCCACCACCGGCAATATCGCTGTGCAGCAGAGCAAGCGTGCGCGTGCGCAGCAGGAAGTCCTGCGCGTCGATAAAGATGCTCAATCTGAAACAATTCGAATCGCGGGTGGCAGAACTTTTTACCTGCGCGATGGCGTTTGGACTGATGCGGACTTCAAGGCAAACATGACGTTACCGCAAAGAGTGGTCAAATTTGGCGGCGACGAATATTTTGCGCTGCTCAAACAGAAACCACGGCTGGCCGCGTTCTTCTCGTTAGGCGAGCAGGTCGTCGTCATTCTTGACGGGACCATCTATCGAGTTAACGCCGCCGATCACTGACCGTAGGATGCCATTAGAAAGAAGCAGGGCCGCCGGGAAAAACCCGCGCGGCCCT
>JBDUCB010000134.1:0-11161 GCA_040003695.1 bacterium | reverse complement strand
GAGATAGAGCATCCGGTTTATAACGATGCTGAATTCAAAGTTTGGCAAAACTACGCTGTACGCGCCTGGCCCACGCAATATCTAATCGACCCGGCGGGTTACATCATCGGTCGCGTCGAAGGTGAAGGCAACGCTGAAATCCTGGACCAGACGATCGCGAAGACAGTTGCCGAGTTTCGTAAACGCGGCGAGCTGAATGAAGAACCGCTCAAGTTGACGCTGGAGCGCGCGAAGGTCGGAGATCTGCCGCTCGCCTTCCCGGGAAAAATTCTTGCTGACGCCAAAAACGATCGCCTCTTCATTGCCGACTCGAATCACAATCGCATCGTCGTTACCAGGCTCGACGGCACGTTTTTGGAAACCATAGGTAGCGGCGAGCGTGGTTCGGCTGACGGCACTTTTGACAAAGCGACTTTTTACCGGCCGCAGGGTATGGCGCTGGACGGCGACAATCTTTACGTTGCTGATACGGAGAACCATCTAGTTAGATTAGTAAATCTCAAAACGAAAATGGTGCAGGCGGCGGCGGGAACGGGCCAGCAATCGCGCGACTATTTCCTGAAGGGACCGGCACGCACCATCAGCCTGAGTTCTCCCTGGGACCTGCAGCTCGTGGGTCGCCAACTATTCATAACCATGGCCGGCATGCATCAGATTTGGAAATTGGATCTCGATAAAAATGAAGTGTCGACATTCGCCGGCTCAGGACGCGAAGCGCGCCAGGATGGCCCACTGCTCGATGCCGGCTTCGCACAGCCTTCGGGTATTACCGTGGAGGGCAAAAAACTTTACGTCGCCGACAGCGAGTCAAACATCATCCGCGCGATTGATATAGCAAGTGGGCAAGTCAAAACTTTGGTTGGTGGAGATCTGTTTGAATTCGGCGATGTGGACGGCAGTGGCGACGGCGTGCGCCTGCAACACCCGCTGGGCGTGTTTGCTTACGGCGACAAAGTGCTCATCGCCGATACCTACAATCACAAGATCAAGGAACTCGATCCACAAGCGCGCACAGTCAAAACTTTTCTTGGTACCGGCAAGCCCGGACAAACGGATGGCTCAACTGCGGGGTTTTATGAGCCCGGCGGTTTGAGTGTCGCAAATGGAAAGCTTTACATCGCGGATACGAACAATCATGCGGTGCGCGTCGTGGACTTGAAAACTAAACAAACTTCGACGCTGAACATCAAGGGACTTCAACCGCCGACATCGACTGTGGCGAACGGGTCGAATGAAAACGAACCGGGTCCAAATGCCGAAGAGGCCAAATTGGCAACTCAAACTTTGCGCGCCGCCAGCGATGCCGCGCTGTTGGTTCAAGTCGAACTGCCCGCGGGCTATCATCTCAACCCGGCGGCTCCACAACGTTATCGAGTTTCGGTTGAAAGCGGAACGAAACAACTGGGACTGATATCCGAATCGCATCCCGGTGTTATTGGTCGCGAAAAAGTCGTCAGCGTTTCTTCCAAGTCGCTGACGCTGCCGCTGCGAATTCCCTTTCGCACCTACGAACCGGGCGCAGGCGCGCTACGAGTTCAACTAACACTCTTCTATTGCCGCGAAGATAACACCGGCGTCTGCCGGATAAAGACGCTGGTTTGGAGCGCGCCTGTGGAAGTGAAAAACGATTCTGCCGCGGCCGGCGAGATCAAGCTGCAAGGAAAACTCACTGCTGAATAATTCGTGGTCTGGGTAACGTTGGCGCCAACCTATCTCAAACGCCCCTTCCAATAGCGAGGTTCGCGGCTGCAATGCGTTATGGCGAGGATGAGAATGTAGTCGGACTCCATCGTGTAAAGGATTCCATAAGGAAAGACTCGCGTGAGACAACGGTGCACGTCTTCTTCGATCACTCTCCAGCGCTCCGGCGCTTCAGCAATTCTAGCCACTGCTTGTTCTATGGCTTCGACAAATCCTAGGGCTAAATCGGTTCTCTTCGAAGCATACCAGTTGACAGCCTGTTGATATTCTTCGAGGGCTTCAGAATGGAACTCATATCTCATACTGAAAAGCTTAACAGAGAATGGAAGGGTGAAGGTTAGGGAGTGGCGGCGAACGTTCAGTGTAACGATTCGCGCACGCTGCGAAGAGCCGTTTCGCCATCTATAGTTTCTGCTTGACCCGAACGCACCTCGTCGCGTCGACGCTTGGCCTCGGTAATCCACAACCGGTCAATCGGTCCTAAGTCCTCGACATCAAGGCTTTCAACTAGGCGGTCTGCAAGTTTTGCGCGTGAAGCGGACGGTAGCGACATTGCTTCTTCAGCCAGTTGTTCCCAAGTAGTAGCCATGGAGTGAAGGTTACTGCAACAAGAAGCCAGCTTCAAGTGTTACTTGTTCAGCCAACGTGCCCCGCTTGCTCCTCCTGCCGTGTCACGAGTACCATCACAGTTCCCCCGAAATTCGATCTCATAGGAGTCAAAACAGTGGCTGATCAATCAGGAGCTAAAGCCGTGACCGATAAACCATTTCTTACCGACATCAAGACTTTGCGCGAGCGCGCGCGCAAGCACATTGAACAGGGCGCAGTTACCGAAGGGTACAGCGCCGACCGCGATACCGTGGTGAAGATATTGAACGAAGCACTGGCGACGGAAATTGTTTGTGTGCTGCGTTACAAACGCCATTACTTTATGGCTTCGGGGATCAACGCGGAGAGTGTGGCGGCTGAGTTTCTGCAACACGCGAATGAAGAACAAGGACACGCCGACCAAATCGCGCAACGCATCGTGCAACTAGGCGGCGCGCCAAACTTCAATCCCGATGGGCTGTCGATGAGAAGTCATGCCGAATATGTAGAAGGCGACACACTCATGGACATGATCAAAGAAGATCTGGTCGCCGAGCGTATTGCGATCGACAGTTATCGCGAAATGATCAATTACGTGGCCACGGACGACCCAACCACGCGGCGCATGCTGGAAGGAATTCTGGCAATGGAAGAAGAGCATGCTGACGATCTGGTCAGCCTGCTGGAAAAGATTGGGCATTAATTAGATTTCGGCGCAGCGTGATTTCGTTCGTGCTGCAAGCGTGGAATCTTTCTAACGGACAAAGCACCTTCCGAAACATTTGAGCGTGATGCTGTCGAAAAGCATCACGCTTGTTAGCGTAAAGTCTATTTGCTTAAGAAAACAAACAACGGGAATTCAGTACGGCCCACGCTCTGTCGCAACTGCGGCGCAATCGTCGGCGCCGGAGAACAGCGATGTGCGGTGTGCGGGGCGTCGGCAACAACTCAAGCAGCAGCACGAACCGTAAATACTGCGCCCGATCATGAGACGCTGCGATTTGCCCGAGCGATTCTCGATCGACCTTATAAGTTCACCATCATTCTGCTAATTGCGAATCTGTTTGTTTTCCTTTTGATGTGGCAAGCAAGCGGACTGAGCTCGACGGCATTATGGGAGTTTCCCGATCAGGTGCTGTTGGCGTATGGAGCGAAACTAAATAGTCTTATCAGTCAGCAACACGAGTGGTGGCGCCTGGTGACGCCGATGTTCGTGCACGTCAATCTGCCGCATGTGCTTATCAACATGTATAGCTTGTGGGTTGTTGGGCCATACGTCGAAAAACTTTACGGTTCGGCGAAGTTCATTGTGTTCTGGGTCCTAACTGGCATCGCCGGTGTTGTTGCCAGTTATCTGACTGTCAGACCCAGTTTGGCAGTTGGTCCCGGACGTTTTCTTTTCAAAGGCAGTGACGTTCTTTCCGCGGGCGCCTCCGGCGCGCTGTTCGGATTGGTAGGAGTGCTTTTCGTTTTTGGCATTAAGTTTCGTCATGAGCTGCCCGAAGGATTCAAGCGCGCTTTCGGCACGGGCATGCTGCCGATCATTTTTATCAATCTGTTCATCGGTTATCTCGGGCGTGGGTTCATTGACAATGCTGCGCACCTCGGCGGGCTCACGTCGGGGGCGATTCTGGCTTTAGCAGTGGACTATCGCCGGCCCGGCGAACGGCCGGTCGTTGCAACTGCGTGGCGCATCTTGCAGGCGGTGGCTATTGCGCTGGTAGCAATCAGCTTCATAAAAACAGCACAGCACTACCGGGATACCTTGCCGCAGTCCACGCCGCAAAACGCTGCGGTGGTTGACGATAAAACGCGGCAGTTTGTTGCTTATGCGAAGGCGATGAATGATGCTCAAGATGCGTTCGAACTCATTTTGCGGGAGGGCGAAATTTCAAAAGCAGATGATGCGATCAAAGAATTGGAATCGGCGCCTTCGCTGGATCCCAAAGCGGACGAGTTGCGAGACCAATTCAAGCTAATACTTACGAATGCGAAGTTGCTTAAGCTGTCCATGGCCGTTCCGCGGGAGCAAGGGACGCGCAATAACCAGCGCGGGCTGGAGGAATTAACTGCGAACTATGAGGACTGGTCCAAGGCGTACCGTATATGGTTGAAAACCTCCGCACGAACCTACGGACTCGAGGAGGCGACTCAGCCGCAACCTTCCCCAAAATAGTTAGCGTTTGCACGCTACTAAATTTGGACTGCGTCGTCCCAGGATCGAACTCAAAAAAATCGCAAACTGTCAGTTTGCGTTACGAAGAACAGGAGAGTGATAGCGATGGAAATTAAGAAAGTTGGCGTATTGGGTTGCGGCTTGATGGGTTCCGGGATTGCGCAGACTGCAGCGAACGCCGGGTTTGAAACTATCGTGCGCGAAATTTCTGACGATTTAATCAATAAAGGCTTTGCAAGCATTGAAAAATCCCTGGCCAAGTTTGCTGAAAAAGGCGCGATCACTGCGGAACAACAAAAGGCGACGCGCGACCGTTTGTCAGGCACTACATCGTTTGAAGATCTTGCTGACTGTGACATCGTTATCGAAGCCATCATCGAGAACATAGAACAAAAAAGAACGACCTACGAGCAACTCGATCGCATTTGTAAGCCCGAAGCAATTTTTGCTTCAAACACTTCGTCAATCTCAATTACGGAGATGATGACGGCGACCTCGCCCGCTCGCCAGCAGCGTTTTATTGGGCTGCATTTTTTCAATCCCGTGCCGCTCATGAAACTGGTTGAAGTGGTGCGCACTATCTTGACGGATGAGGGCGTCTACGAGCAGGCAATCGAGTTTGGCAGGAAACTCGGCAAGGTGCCGGTGCGCGCCGGCGACCGTACGGGCTTCATCGTCAATCGCCTGCTGGTTCCCTACATGCTCGATGCGATTCGCGCGTTGGAAGAAGGTGTTGGTTCAATAGTCGATATCGACACGTCGATGAAACTCGGTCTTGGCTATCCAATGGGACCGTTTACCTTGGGCGACTTTGTCGGTCTGGATACGACTTACTACATCGCTGAAATTATGTTCAATGAATTTCGCGAGAAGCGCTTTGCACCGCCACCCCTACTAAAGCGCATGGTGATGGCTGGTTTATATGGACGCAAATCGGGTCGCGGATTCTACGACTACACTGATCCCAAAAATCCGACGCCAATGAAGTTGGTGTAAGAAGTTTGAAGTTTCAGGTTTCAAGTTTAAAAACACTTTGAGCTTGGTACTTTGAGCTTGGTACTTCGAACTTTAGCTTAGGACTCGAAACCTGATACTTGAAACTTGGAACTTGAAACTTGAAACTCAATGACCTGAGACTTGAGAGTTGAAACCTGAGACTATAAAGGTTGAGCGGCGCGATTCAATCGCAATCGTTACCTTAAACCGCCCGGAAAAACTCAACGCGCTATCGCGCGACACTATCAGCGCACTTTCTGAAGCATTCAAAAAATTTAAGAACGATGCTGAATTGCGCGCCGTGATTCTTACCGGTGCGGGCGAACGCGCCTTTTCGGCAGGTACTGACTTAGGCGAGTTGATTCACGTACAAGCCAACGAGGCCAGGGCCATTGCCGAACGCGGTCAGCAGTTATGCAGTCAGATCGAGCAAAGCCAGGTGCCTGTCATTGCTGGGATCAATGGCATCGCCGCGGGCGGGGGTTGCGAGTTGGCGCTTGCGTGTCATCTTCGCATTGCGACGCCAAACGCTCACTTTAGTTTGCCTGAGACAAAACTGGGAATTATTCCGGGCTATGGCGGCACGCAGCGCATGACGCGTGAGCTGGGACGCGCACGCGCCCTGGAGTTGATCCTGATGTCGGGAACTATCAACGCGGAGGATGCGCTGCGATTCGGTTTGGTAAATCGTATTGTGGCAGCGCCCGAACTTTTATCGGCAGCGGAAGAGTTGGCCCAGGAAATCTCGCAACTGGTGCCGCTGGCAATTCGCGCTTGTCTGAAAGCCGTGGTGCGCGGAGCAGAGCTGCCATTGGAAGAAGGCCTGGCGTTGGAAGCGGAACTCTTTGCGAGTTTGTTTGCGACTGAAGATATGCGTGAAGGCACGCGTGCTTTTTTAGAAAAGCGTAAACCAGTGTTCAAAGGGAGCTAGGTAGGACGCATTCCTGCCTGTCCATTTTCTTCTCCTAGAGCCATGGACAGACAAGAATGTCTGTCCTACACTCGAAATGACTTTTCATTCGCCGGAAAATTGGAGCAGTTAAGGCTTGCAGCCGGTAGTTCACGAAGGACAGCTCGACGGTCAAGGATTTCGTTTCGCGATTGTTGCCAGTCGTTGGAACGACTTTATTAGTTCGCGATTGGTAGACGGCGCGCTCGATGGATTTGAGCGCCTGGGAGTGAGTGAGACCGATATTCAGATCTACAGAGTCCCGGGTGCTTTTGAGATTCCGCTGCTGGCGGCAAAGCTCGCCGCATCAGGAAAGTTTGCCGCGGTGGTTTGCGTCGGTACAATCATCCGCGGGCAAACTCCGCATTTCGAATATATCGCCAGTGAAGTCGCCCGCGGCATCGGGCAGGCGGCGTTGGAAACGGGAGTGCCGGTAGTTTTTGGCGTTATAACTGCCGATAACATGGACCAGGCGGTTGAACGCGCGGGAGTCAAGCTCGGTAACAAGGGTTTTGAGGCCGCCACGACGGCGGTTGAATTAGCAAATCTGTACAAGACGGTGAAAAGTGAAGAGTAAAAAGTGACAAGTCAAACTTGACGCTTTTACTTTTCACTTTTCACTTATTACTTTTCACTGGTGTTTTATGGGCTCGCGACGTAAGGCGCGTGAATGCGCCTTGCAAATGCTCTTTGCGGCTGACATTGCCGAAGCCAACCCCGCCGACGTGTTGCGCACTTACTGGGCGGAGTTGGGCGAAGCCGAAACGGAAGACGCGACGCGTGATTTTGCGACGCGGCTTGCTACGGGCGCGCTTGCGAACCTGGAGACGCTTGACGAGCGTATCCGATCGCGAGCGGAACACTGGCGCATTCCGCGCATGGCGATCGTCGATCGCAATATCCTGCGACTCGCCGTTTATGAGTTTCTGTATGAACCGACGCCGCGCACCGTCGCGATCAATGAAGCACTTGAGATTGCCCGCCGTTTCTCGACTTACGAAGCCACTCAATTCATCAATGGCATCCTCGACGCGATAAAACGCGATCTCGACGAGCAGCAACCTCAGCAGAATGTCGATACGACGGAAATTGAATCCGAGGCTGAATCAGAACAGGAATCTGACGAGTCTTCCGACGAGCATTCGGCATCTGCTTAACAGCCGTTCCGGTTTCACTATTCACTTTTTACTTTTCACTGCTTTACTATCTCTCGCGTGGACCAAAACAGTAGCGAGTTCTTAATAGAAATTGAGGAGCTGATTGAAAAGGTTTTTGCCGACCTTGATCAGCTTCGCGAAAATACCACCAACCAAAACACCCGCCGCCAATCAATCGATCAAATATTTCGCCACGTTCATAGCGTGAAGGGTTTGTCGGCAGCGATTGGTTTGGAAGCTGTCAGCCACATCGCACATGAGTTCGAAACTCTGCTAGACGCCTTGCGAACAGGCCGCGTGGTCCTCGACGATCAGGTGTTGCGAATATCCGAGAACGCCGTGGACGCGCTGGGGGAAAGTTTGAGCCTTGCGGCAAGCGGCATAGTCGAACCGTCACGACGAACACTGTTCGAACAACTCCAAACTGCTGCCCGAGGCCGGACCGATGAATCCAACGCTGCCGATGAAGCAGTTCTTGAGAACATTCCTTCCGACATCTGGCAATCCTTAAGCGAAGATGAGAAACAACGATTGGTGAGAGTGGTGCGCGAGGGCATTCCGCTTTTTGTAGTTGCAGCAAGTTTCGAAATCACGAGTTTTGACGAAGACTTTTTCCGGCTAAGAGAAAACCTGGCGCAATCGGGAGAAGTTGTTGCCAGTTCGCCAACGGTGGATGCCGAGCATTCTAATCGTGTCAACTTCCGCATTCTTTACGCCAGTTCCGCAAGTCCAGCGGATTTACGAAAAAGTTTGGCAAATGGCGCGGTAACGTTGACAAAGGTTGAGCGGAGCGAAAATTCAAAGCCAATTGAAGCGCTCCAATTGTCGAATACGACTTCGGACAGCACAGCATCAGTTTCCGCGCTCGCAAACTTCGTACGCACTGACCTGGAAAAACTGGATCACCTGATTTCCACGACACATGAACTCTTTCGCACAACAGCAAACGCTCTAAAGTTGGCGGTAAGCGCAAAACAAACAACACGGCAGCGCGAACAACTTCGCTCGATCGATGAGACTGTCCGCAGCTCTTTCATGGAACTTGAAAACGAGCTGATTAATCTGCGTATGGTTTCGCTCGCGTCCACGTTGCAACGGGCTATGCGCATGGGACGAGCGGCGGCGCGGTCCGCTGGTAAGGAAATCGATTTCGAAGTTGCCGGCAAGGATTTGCGTGTTGACAAAGTGCTCGCTGATGCACTGGCTGACCCGCTCATCCACCTGATCCGAAATGCAGTTGACCATGGAATTGAATCTGCGGATGAACGAGTGCGGTTGGGCAAGGAGAGACGCGGAACAATTCGCATCGAGGCAATAAGCCAAGGCGCGCAGTCGCGTATTCGCGTGACCGACGATGGTCGTGGCATTGATCCAATTCTGATTTCAAAAGCGGCCCTGCGTCTGGGAATAGTGACAGGACCTTCGGAGCTTGATTTCGAGCGCAGCCTGCGCCTGATCTTTCGTGCCGGTTTTACCACGCTCGCGTCGGCGACCGACGTGTCGGGACGTGGAGTTGGTCTTGATGTTGTGGAGACAGCGGTTGAGCAAGTTGGCGGCGAGTTAAGAGTGTCGAGTAAATCGGCTGCCGGAACGACGTTTGAGATTCGCTTGCCCGTTACATTTGGCTTGCTTTCGGCGACCGTCGTTGTCTCCAGAGGCAATCGCTACTGCATTCCGGCAAGTCAGATTCTGAACGTCGACCCTGTTCGCGACGCGAAGCCCGGCAAAACAAAAAGAACTAACGGCAACAACGCGCAACCAATAAACCTGAGTGAATTATTGGGACAATCTTCGGCGAAAAAGCAATCAAGAAAAACTGCGCAATTGATTACTTGCCAACTCTCGGACGTAGAACGCGACACGCAGGGCGCTGCGCAAAACCCCGTGCGCATTATCGTCGATAAGATTGAAGGCGCTGAGGAAGTTTTAGTGCGCAGCCTTGGCCGGCATGGCGGTCGCTGGTATGGCGTGGCCGGCGCCGCTGAACTAAGGGATGGCACCGTTGCGCTGGTGCTGGATCTGCCACGTTTGTTTCAATCGTCCGAAGCTAGTTGAAGCTGGTTCGGAAGATTATCATTAAGTGAGTATGACGAATAAGAATAAAAGAAGACCAACGCATCCTGGCGAGTTGTTGCGGGAAGAAAGGCTTCCGGCCGCAGGACTAACCCAGTCAGAATTTGGAGCGCGCCTGGGTGTTTCACGCCGCGTTGTAAGCGAGGTAATTCACGAGCGGCGCTCTTCCTTGAACTTGAAAAGTATTTCCTGGGTGGCCTGTTGGTAGATGTCGTTCGCCGCCACAAGCTGAGGTTGAACGTCGAAGTCAAGGCGCATCTGGATAACCTGTCCGGTAGTGCTCATAATATAAGGACTTGCGAAAACTTCGAAGTTCTCGAATAGCCGGTCTTCCGCCTGGAAACTCCTGGATTTGACGCCTCTTCGAAGTCTTCGAACTATGGCTTGCCCGCTCCAAAAATTAAATGATTCTCAGTAAGCGGAGAGCCAATTCCTCGTCAGTGTGATTTAGGCGTCCAACAACAATCATACTACCAACCTCCAGCAAGAACCGACGATTCTAGGTCACTCTTCAATATAGGGGAGCTTCGCTGTAAGGAGTCAATTTGCCCAGTTCATCGCCGGATGCATCTGGTGCCACTTTGTCACCTTCTCAAACGCCGAAGCCACACGCAGCGGCGCGCCTTCGTCGTAAAGTCCACCAGTAAACATGATCGACTGCGGTAAGTCTTTCGGAAACCCGCAAGGCACGCAGACTGCCGGATGACCGGTCAGATTTGTGATCAGCAAACTGAGACTGCCCGGCGCGGGGGAAACAAACACGTCCCACTTGGACATCAGCTCGTCCATCTGCTGCATCAGCAGCCGGCGCGCGCGTTGCGCTCTGATGTATTCAACGGCGGGGATAAATCGCGAGCTGCGAAAACTGTTGGGCCAGTCGGAGGGCTCCTGGCCGGAAAGCTGATTGATGGCGCCGTTGCGGGTGATGTCATCAAACGCTGTCGCTGCTTCTGCAACCAGAATTATACGCAAAGCGGCGACGGGGAACTTTGGCAATTCAATTGGCTGCAGATTCGCGCCGGCGGTTTTCAACGCGTCGAGTGCTTGTTGATAAATCGCTTTTCGTTCGGCGTCAGTTTGCTGATCGAACTCGGTTTTTATGTAACCGATGCGCATCTCTGCCAGGGGCCTATCCGGTTGCCAGCTAAATTTCGCATCGCCTACGGTCAGGTCACGCCCATCTGGTCCATAAGCGGCATTTAGCGCTGCCGCACAATCTTCCACGCTACGACAAATTGGACCAACCTTGTCCATGGTCCAACTAAGCCCCATGGCGCCATAGCGACTGATCCGCCCATAGGTCGGCCGCAGCCCAACCACGCCGCAACGTGAAGAGGGCGAAATGATCGAACCCAGAGTTTCAGTTCCCACAGAAAAGCCCACGAGTCCCGCGGCGGTTGCAGCAGCGGGTCCGGCGGACGAGCCACTCGAGCCCGTCTTATCCTCATCAACCTGCCAGGGATTTCTGGTCATGCCGGCAAACCAACGCCCGCCCTGCGCCAGCGCGCCCAGCGACAGTTT
>JBDUCB010000091.1:0-3321 GCA_040003695.1 bacterium | reverse complement strand
GATTCTTTTTTGGGCCGCCTACGAACAGAAGGGCGCCAGCTTGAATCTTTTCGCCAAGGACCTGGTGCGCACGGAAGTTTTTGGCATGAGGTTCCCCTCCAGTTGGCTGCAATCTTGTACTCCCCTTTTTGTGATCTTGCTCGCGCCGCTCTTTTCGATGCTTTGGGTAAGAATGGGAAGGCGTCAGCCTTCTAGTCCGGTGAAGTTCACCTTCGGTTTGTTGTTTATTGGTCTGGCTTATGCGCTGCTTGTTCCCGGCGCTGCGTTGACCGCCTATGGCAAGATCAGTCCATTGTGGTTGGTTGGTCTTTATTTTCTCGAAGTAGTTGGCGAGATGTGTTTAAGTCCGGTCGGTTTGAGCACGGTCACGAAGCTTGCTCCGGTAAAGGTCGTCGGAATCATGATGGGAGTATGGTTTCTGGCCGCATCCTTTGGCAGTAAACTCGCCGGCAAGCTTTCGGAGTTCTATGTTCCACAAGCCGGCACGTTAGTGAAGCTTTATGGCAGTATTGCGGCTGCGTTGTTGGTTTCGATGGTGTTGTTGGCACTGCTAACTCCGAAGATCAAGAAACTAATGGGAGTGGTGAAATGAGGGGCCTTATTGGGCGGCACCCACGCAGTTTCAGATGCTGGTTGCCTACGGCTTTGCCGCTTCGGTGCGCGGCAAGTCTTTGACTTGCGGTGCTGCCCTCATTTGTTTTTTGCTCTGCGACCATACGGCGGTCAGAGACCGTCAACGGATTACTTGACCTTTCGGCAAGTCATAGACTTGCCGCGCACCGGAAAGGCAGAGTCACACGGCCTGGCGAGAATTCCCTGCAATTTGAAACGGCATCAGCAACCCACCAAGAGCTAAACTTCCAGCCAGGCGGGCAAAGGTGCGATAATTCAGACCTACATTGGTCCTGCAGACAAAGAGGTTCCCCTTAGCTATGAGTACCGCAATAGAAGAAGCCTCCGAACATACCGGCCACACCACTCATAAGTGGGTTTACCTTTTCGAGGAAGGCAGCGGCGACGACAAGGCGCTGCTCGGTGGAAAAGGCGCGGGATTGTGTGAAATGACGCGCGCTGGTTTGCCCGTGCCGCCTGGACTGGTTGTCACTACCGAAGCCTGCAACGCCTTTTTTGAAAACGACAAGAATTTCCCCGAAGGCATGTGGGAACAGGTAAAGGAAGGTCTGCAAAAAATCGAAGAGAAGGTTGGAAAGAAATTCGGTGATGATCAGAATCCTTTGCTCGTCTCAGTTCGCTCCGGCGCGGCATTCTCAATGCCCGGCATGATGGACACCGTTCTTAATCTTGGTCTCAACGAACAAACTGTTCAGGGTCTGGCCGCGCAAACTGGCGACCTGCGTTTTGCGCTTGATGCCTACCGCCGCTTTGCTTCGTTGTTTGGCGAAATCGTGATGGGCGTGGCCCATGAAAAGTTTGAACGCGTGATGGACCGTTACAAAGCGCAGACCACCGGCGGCCGCGACACGGACCTGAAACCCAAACACCTGCGCGACATCATTGCCGCCGAAAAACAGATCATTCTTGCCGAGCAGCACGCAATCCCCGAAGACCCATACGAACAATTGCGCGTCGCAATCGCAGCGGTTTTTAATTCGTGGATGGGACGCCGCGCGATCGATTATCGGCGCATTAATCGTATCCCTGATTCACTTGGCACCGCGGTAAATGTGCAGGCTATGGTCTTTGGAAACATGGGCCAGGACAGCGGTACTGGCGTGGCCTTCACGCGTAATCCTTCAACCGGCAAGAAGGAACTCTACGGCGAGTATTTGTTGAATGCGCAGGGCGAAGACGTGGTCGCCGGCATTCGCACTCCAAACCCCATTAGTCTACTGAAAAAGGAATTGCCGAAGGTTTATGAAGAATTTGCTTCCATTACCAGCCTGCTGGAAAAGCATTACCGCGATATGCAGGACTGCGAATTCACCATTGAACGAAGCAAGCTGTGGATGCTGCAAACGCGCACCGGCAAACGCAGCGGCGCGGCGGCAGTGCGCGTGGCCGTGGAGATGGTTGGCGAAAAGTTGATCGATCGAGCAACTGCCGTACAGCGTGTTACGCCCGAGCAGCTCGATCAGTTGTTGCATCCGACGGTCGATCCAAAGACTAAGGCCACCGTTTTGGCTACTGGATTGCCCGCGAGTCCGGGCGCGGCGCAGGGTCAGGTGGTTTTTAGTCCTGATGAAGCCGAAGAGTTAGCGCGCGAGAACGCAAGAGTAATTTTGGTAAGACAGGAAACGAGCCCTGACGATTTTCATGGCATGGTTGCCGCGCAGGCCATCGTTACCGCGCGCGGCGGCATGACCAGTCACGCGGCGGTGGTCGCGCGTGGCATGGGCAAGCCGTGCGTTAGCGGCGCCAATTCCCTCGACATTGATTACAGTCAACAACAGTTTTCTGTTAATGGCGCCGTGATTACCAAAGGCGAATGGATCACGGTCGATGGCTCGACCGGGCGCGTGTTTCTGGGTCAGGTGCCAACCATGCAGCCAACGCTTGGCCCGGAATTTCATGAGTTAATGAGTTGGGCCGATAAGTTTCGCCGCCTGCGCGTGCGTGCTAACGCCGACACGCCACGCGATGCCAAAGTAGCGCGCCAGTTTGGCGCCGAAGGCATTGGTCTTTGTCGCACCGAGCACATGTTCTTTGGCGATCAGCGGCTGGCGGCGATGCGCGAGATGATCTTGGCGGAAGGCGTTGGCGCGCGTGAGAAAGCGCTGGAAAAATTATTGCCACTGCAGCGCGGCGACTTTGTCGGCATCTTCCGCGAGATGGTTGGTTTCCCAGTAACCATTCGTTTGCTCGATCCGCCGTTGCATGAGTTTCTTCCGAACGCCGAAGAGCTGATGAGCGAACTCGGCGAATTGAAGATGGCCCTGCGTTTGGCAACTACGCTGGGCGACATGGACAACCTGCTTGACGAGATTGACGAGAAACGCCGGCTGCTCAAGCAAGTTAATCGTATTCGCGAAGCCAACCCGATGCTGGGATTTCGCGGCTGCCGTCTGGGCCTGGTGTTTCCCGAAGTGACTCGCATGCAGTGTCGCGCGATTTTCGAGGCAGCCTGTCTGGCCCAGGGCGAGAAGAAAAAGACCGAATTGGAAATCATGGTACCTTTGGTATCGCTCAGCGAAGAACTGCATCAGCAACGCGAAGTGATCGATGAAGTGGCACGCCAGGTAATGGGCGAATATGGCATGACGATCGAGTATCGCGTGGGGACTATGATCGAGCTGCCGCGCGCTGCCTTAATGGCCCAGGATATTGCGGCGCACGCCGACTTCTTTTCGTTTGGCACAAACG
>JBDUCB010000232.1:0-11214 GCA_040003695.1 bacterium | reverse complement strand
CGTCGTTATCGGGACTCTTGAGATCAGCGCCTCATTCACCATGCGGTAATTACTTTGCGGAGAATCCGGCGGCGCCCTTCGCTCATCCCCAAAGAACAAATGAACCTGCGACCAATCAATACGACTCTCAAATTCATCCGTTGCGAGCATTTCGTATGCGCCTCGCGGCGTTGTGCCGCCAGCCAGCGCAACTGCAAATGAACCATGTTCACGAATGCTCGTGCCGGCGTAGTCAACAAAGCGTTCCGCCGCCGCTTGTGCAACTTGTTCCGGTGTGTCAAAGATCGAGACGTTTGAAATCTTCTCCATACAATGCAAGCCAGTAACAAAATGCGTCCGCCGCGTAAAGTTCATTCGTGCCGTTTCGTCCATGTTCGCGGATTCGCTGCTATTATTTGATTTAAGACCGATCCACGAAATCACACGAAACGACACGAACGCTCAAAAATTCTGATGGCTGCTTACTGCTTTCTGCTTTCTGCCTAAGTCTTTTGTTTCGCCAAAAGCTCTTCCCACTCGGTGTGCACAAAACCCTGTTCGGGTTTGTCGATACGCTCGTAAGTATGCGAACCGAAAAAATCGCGCTGCGCCTGCGTAAGATTGAGCGGCAAATTTGCCGAGCGATAGAGATCGAAATAACTCAAGCTCGCCGCAAAAGCAGGAATCGGTAGCCCTATCCGAATTGCATGCGCAGCGATCATGCGCCATGAAGATTGGGCGCGATCGATTCGCGATTTAAATTCGTCATCAAGCAGCAGGTTAACCAGGTCGGCCTTTCGCAGATACGCATCTTTTATTAGGCCGAGAAATTTCGCGCGAATGATGCAGCCGCCCTGCCAGATGCGCGCCACCTCGCTAAGATTAATATTCCAGCCAAATTCATCTGATGCAGCCTTGATAACGTTCATGCCTTGCGCGTACGAACAGATTTTGGATGCATAAAGCGCATCGCGAACGGCATCAACTGTGTCCTGTTTGCTTTCGTTCAATTCGGACGACGGCGGTGCGCTAAACTTTTCGGCAGCCACAAGCCGTTCGCTTTTCTGAGCGGAAATGTTTCGAGCAACAATAGCCGCGTCGATGGTGGGAATTGCGACCCCGAGGTCCAGTGCGATCTGACTGGCCCATTTGCCAGTTCCCTTCTGTCCGGCTTTATCGAGGACCAGCTTGAGTAACGGCTTTCCACTTTCTGGATCCTTCACGCGCAGAATCTTTCCAGTGATTTCGATGAGATACGATTCCAGCTCTCCCCGGTTCCACTCGTCAAAAATGTTCCCTAGCTCGTTGACGTCAAGCCCGAGGCCATGTTGCAGAATCCAGTAAGCTTCGGCTATGAGCTGCATGTCGCCATACTCGATGCCGTTGTGAATCATCTTCACAAAATGTCCTGAGCCACCCGGGCCGATGTAAGTGACGCATGGACCATCAGGAACTTTTGCCGCGATTGCTTCCCAGATTGGGCGAATCTGTTCGTAGGCCTGTGCGTCGCCACCCGGCATCAGACTTGGACCAAGCAACGCGCCCTTTTCACCGCCTGAAGTCCCCGAGCCGATCATGAAAATGCCGCTTCCCTGGAGTTCTTTTTCGCGCCGCTCTGTGTCTTTGAAAAAAGAATTGCCACCGTCGATGATGATGTCGCCTGATTCCAAACCGGGTTTGATTAAGTTGATCGTCCAGTCGACGGGATCGCCTGCTTTAACCAAAAGAATAATTTTGCGCGGGCGTTCCAGCGAGGCGACGAACTCTTGCGGTGACTGACTACCAAAAATCTGTTTGCCAGGATGGCGTGCAATGAAGTCATTGAGAACCGACGGCTTGCGATCGTAAACCGCAACCGAATAACCGTTGCGCTCAATATTCAGCGCCAGGTTTTGGCCCATGACACCGAGACCAATCATTCCAATTTTTGCAGTTGTCATAGTTAAACCCTAAAGTACAGCAACATAATTAGCCGCGGATTTACGCGGATTATCGCGAATCAGAAACAATCCCGGTCGGTTATTTCAGTTTGTATTTCTTTTTTTAGCTGACCCGCGTTCATCCGCGTAAATCCGCGGCTAAATCATTTCCAATTCGCAATCAACTCCTGTAACTTCTGCAACCCAACAATCACATCGTCACCAAGATCGACACGAAGGGCACGCCGGCCGTGCGCCAGTAATGACTGGAAATCGCCAAGCGCCTGCGCGTCTTTGAGAGTGCTGAATGTGTATGGCTCTCCAGGAATTGGGAAGTCCAGTTTGTCCGGCGCGGTGATTTGAATAAAGACGCCCGAGTCTGGGCCGCCTTTGTGCAACTGTCCCGTTGAATGCAAAAACCGTGGTCCATAACCCGTTGTTGTCGCGCAATGAGTTGCGTCACGAACACCCGTGCGAATGCTTAGTAACGCTGCATCGATCTCCGGCGACTCTTCAAGATATGCCAGCAATGCTACGTAGTCGCCGGCCTTTATCTTTCCCAGGTGCTGGCCCATCACGTCCGCCACAGACGCAGGAGCTGTCGCGGCACCTCTCTGATCGCCTGCATAAATCGTTAGCGTTCCATCGCTCGCCGCAGGGGTCTGTTCCGGCAACTTTCCGTCTTTCGTAAACTGCTCAAGCAGCGCCTTCGTTGCATCTTTCGACTCCTGCACGTTCGGTTGGTCAAATGGATTAATACCCAGACGCCAGCCTGCAAACGCAGTCGCCATTTCCCAAATAAAAAACTCGGCGCCTAGATCGTAAACGTCGTTGAGCTGGCGGTAGACGACCGGATGACCCGCATCCTCCAGTGCCTTTAATTGCGGATTTTGCTTGCCGCCTTTAACGCTGACGGAAACAAACAGGCGATCATCGCCATAACTTTCCGGCGAGGCGAGTGGCTCACCGACGATCGGAATTATTCCCTTTCCTTCTTTCCCAGTACTCTCCGCAATCAATTGTTCAATCCACAAACCAAGCGTCGCAAGTTTTTCATCAGTGACGATGGTCAGCTTATCGCAGCCGGCGATTGCACACTCGGCCATCGTAGCTCCTAACGATGCCGCCGGATTCTGATCGATAGGCACCGTCGCAGCGCAGCTTTCTGAAGCTGCAACCGCGCGTTTCAGCAATTCAGCAACGTCTAGTCCCATTAACGCCGCCGGCGCCATTCCAAAATACGAAAGCGCCGAATAGCGTCCGCCGATGTCCGGTTGATTGAGAAATATTTTCCGAAAGTGATCGGCCTGCGCCGCTTTGACCATCTGCGTACCCGGATCGGTTATCGCGACGAATGCGTCGCCTGCGGCTGAGCTTGTCTGGGCCACTCGGTGGTACCAAAATTTGTGAAAGACGATGGGCTCGGTTGTGGTTCCCGACTTCGAGGCAATAATAAACAGGCAATGCCGCGCATCAATCTGGTTTGCAAAGTTATTAATGGTGTCCGGATCGGTTGAATCCAGCACCAGCAGCTCGGGGAAATCACTTTGCCGTCCAAAAGTTTGTCGCAGCACTTCGGGACATAAAGAAGAGCCGCCCATGCCGCAGACCATGACATGGCGAAACTGCTGCGAAGTTCGCACACTATCCGCAAAGGTCTTCAGCTCTTCAGCACCCGTGAGCATTTGGCGCGGAACAGTCAGCCAGCCCAGCGCGTTGTTGATGATCTTCTGTTGCGCCGGCTCGCTCTTCCAAAGCGACGCATCTTTGGCCCAGATTCGCTCGATTACATCGATCTCTTCGGCATCCGCCAGCGCGTCGCGCATCGCATCGCGAAACTCCAGCGGTAGTGCCGCAGTTTGTTGCTGCGCGCCATTGCCGCCAGGCTCCTGCTTGGCTTCAATTCCGGCATCATTCATAATCAGACCCCAAGCAACAACTGGTGCTCATGTCCGACAAACTGAGTTTGTCGCTAAGATGGTAAGACCTGGAAAAATTAAGTTGAACGGAAATAGTCTAGCACGCTTACGATATGTCGCCAGCGCCGGCAAGGAAACTTGATAGGCTCGTGACTTAACGAAAACTTTCGCACGGCGCTATGCATCCAATGTCTGGGGTAGACAAGGTTATGGCAAGTCAAACAAAAAAAGCATTGCTTGTGGTTGATGTGCAGAACGACTTCTGCCCGGGTGGCTCGCTGGCTGTCGCACACGGCGACGAAGTAGTCGCACCACTCAACAGGTTGATCCAGGAATTTCTCGAACGCGGCGAGCCCGTATTCAAGAGTCGGGACTGGCATCCTGAAACGACGAAACACTTCCAGGCTTATGGCGGCACGTGGCCCGTTCATTGTGTGCAGAATAAGAAGGGCGCGGAGTTTCATCCCGACCTCATTGATGACATTCATATACGCACTGTTTCGAAGGGCCTTGGCGACGAAGATTCTTATTCCGCATTCGACGGTACGGACCTGGCGCTGCAACTTCACCGCCTTGGCGTGGAAGAAGTTTGGGTGGGCGGACTCGCTACCGATTATTGCGTAAAAAACACCGTGCTCGACGCTTTGAAAGAAGGCTTTAACGTGAAGGCCCTGGCAGATGCAATGCGCGCGGTTGAGTTACAACCGGGTGATGGCGCACGTGCCGTTGAAGAAATGCGGGCGGCGGGCGCTGAAATCGAGTAAGTAGGACAGGCATTCTTGCCTGTCCATTTTTCTCCGCAAGGTCTTGTTGATATGGATAGACAGACTTCCATTCTATCTATTTCTTGATAGATAGCTAACGAGGGACAGGCAAGAATGCCTGTCCTACTAAAATGGGAACACTCAACATCGATCGTTATCACGCCGCAATGGGCGACGCTTCTTACAAAGACGTCGCGCGCCTGCACGAGCGTCTGCTCAGCGAAGCCGAAGCAACGTTTTATGTAACGCAGCGAAAACTTCCTTTCGCGCCGTGTCTGGGCCATGAGCGTTTGGTGCGTCTGCTGGTTGACAGTCAAATCGATCGGCCTCGATTGCGTTTTCTCGAGCAGGATCGCGGCGGCTTGCAGCGTTTCGCCAAAGCAATCGAAGACATTCAGTTCATCGGCCGCATCCGCGCGGTGCGGCCGGGCACAATTGTTTTCGCGCAACAACCGTTCGCCGACATCACAGGCGCCTTCGGTCTGACGCAGGCGCAGGAAATAAAGTTTGAGCATGCATTCGATTTGCCAATGACAACTGCGAGCACCGCGATGCAGTTTCGTATCGCCGCGGGTGAGAAGCGCTGGCTATCCGATTTCTCTCTCCGTCGCAACGGCGACATCGAACGCGCAGTTGATATTGCGGTCTATGCTTTCATCGGCGGCTTTAACGACACATCAAACATGGAAGCGGCGCATCGCCTCGACATTCCTGCCGTCGGTACGGAAGCGCATTACTGGCAACAGTCGTACATCGAATACATGGACCAGCCGGAAATCGAACCGCGGACGGCCCGGCCAAAGCATTTTGAGCAGGTCGCGTTTGAGCGCTGGCTCGACGCGAACCCAAACGGCACCACCCTCCTGCTCGATACGATTGATGTTTACATGGGGGCGGTCCATGCAGCGATGGCAGCGACTTCCACCGAGGCGCGGCGACGCGCATTCAAAGGCTTTCGTGTTGACTCTGGCGATCTCGCCGAGTTGGGTCAATGGTGTATGCGCTTCTTTGAAGCCAATGGTCTTCCCGGCTTGCGAGCAAATCTGACGGGCGATCTCGACGTAGAAAGAGTGCGGCAGATAGTCGCGGAGTTTCCGCAAGTCGCAGGCTTTGGCATCGGCACTAAACTTTCGAGCGAAGTGAGGTCTGTCGCCGGGGTAATCTTCAAACAAAGCCTGATAGATGAACGACCAACTTTGAAAGCTTCGAACTCTTTGGAGAAGACAACACTGCCTGGCCGGCTGCAACTTTTCCGCGGCATCGATTCGAAAGGAAATTTTGTTGGCGACGTGACTGGTCTTGATGACGAATCTGTTCTGTCAGTACCGAGAGCGATAGCGACCGGGTCAAGACCCCCGAAGGAAGTCGATCGGGTGGATAAAGATGACACTCTCGCCACTCAACCCATTGAAATTCCCGGAGCCGTACGAATTGAGCGACTGCTTGTTCCCTTTTGGGAAAACGGTCAGCACGCCTCGATACCGTCGATCGAAAAGCAGAAGTCATTTGTCGAAGACCAGCGCCGTCGCTTGGTTGATATTGATAACTATCCCGTGTTGCTTAGCGACAAGCTGAGCAAACTGCGCGACGATCTCACGGCCCAAATGCGCGCAGACAACTCCGGCTGGCAGGAAGTAGTAAAGATGCCGGAAGAAGTCGCCGACAAAGTCCCGCAGGCGAAGTGATATGGTATTCGTGCCGTAACCGAAGTAGAGCGGCAATCGAACTGCGTTGACAATATCAGGCTGAGTAAGACAGACGAAGTGCCAAGTACATCACATAATCCGTACTTGGGTCGCGGAAGCGGTAGAATACCTGGTTAGCGATTAGGGGTAGAGGACTATGAATGCAGTCGTGGTACTTGAGTGGCACTTCTCCCCTCCGGACTATTTCGAGGAGGAGATTAGAATTGCTCGCGATGACTACACCATGAGCATCGCTGATGGCAAAGTCGAAGCTACGATCGACGTTGCAATCTACGATGCAAATCCCTCCCTGCGCGGGGCGTTGCACGACGCGCTAAACGATCGGTTGCGAATGGATACGGCAAGATTTTATTCAACGGCGACTCTGCTGGCGGACGGCAGAGTTCTGGTTGCGGGCGGTTACGATAATCACAGCACAGCCAGCGCAAAGGCGTGGATTTATAAAACCTAATCTGGTTTGAGCATTCGATAATTATGGGCTTCATCTGAGCAAGATATCGTGCCTACTCTCTGCCGGCAGATTAACTTGTCCTTTGTACAATTGACGATCACCTTCATATACCCTGACCTCATATACCCCATCACCTAAATTGCTGATGTAATACTTACCATCATCTCCCGTCAGTGATCTTCCCTTTTCATTACCGTCCTGGCTAATAATCACCCAAACGGAAGAATACAACCTGCCAGATGGGGATTTTACCACTCCCCTGATGGAGCTGCCGTTGGATTGGGCGAGAGCAATTGATAATACTATTGTTAGTAAGGCTATCCCGAAGATTGCGCGAAAAATGAGTGTGCTTTTCATGGATAACTCCTTTTTATTTATTCACTCCTTTGTTTGAATCCACTATCCGAGCGCCCTGATAGTCTGAAGTCTTGATGGTACTAAAATAGGATCAAGAGGATCAGTGTTGAATGTGGTACTTGACTGTAGCCCCTATGACTTTGATCTCATTTTCTGATTCATCCAGTAGTCCTTTACCGGCCTTTCCAAGAGTGGAGTCTCGGACGATGATTGAATACGTTCCGGCAGGTATTTGTTTGAAGGTAAATTTTCCTGAATCATCTGTCTTAGCTGTCAGCAGATTGTTGCCCTCAGGAAGGAGGTAGACCTCAACTCCGGCGAGTGTTCGCACGCCGCTTTCATTTCTAACTGTTCCAATAACGCTCAGTTTCTTATCCGACCCTATGGGAATGTTCATTGCCGATTTGTTTTGTTGCTCAATGGCACTGAATCCTTGCTTCAATTTGTCAATGGTCTCAGCATCTCCCCGTCGCAATTGGGGCACGATGGCAATGAAGGAGACGGCGACAGTAGTTAGAAGCGTCATAACATTAGTGATCACTGTCGTTGACTTTTTTGTTGAGCCTCTTGAAGTTCGCGGCGAACGTTTTGCGATTGGTTTGGCGATTGGTATTGACTCGCTCATGATGCTCTCCCTCCAGAGAGAAGAAGGCTGATGATAGTTAAGTACGGTAGCTTCGTTAGGTGGAAGGCGCCGACGAGGTGTCAAACTTTGCTGAGCTTGAGGATTTCAGGATAACGAGCTACCCAGTCCAATTTGGAAGTCGACTCACTATGATTTTAGAGAGCAACATATATGCCAAAATAGAAAGGAGATTCATAATGCGCAAAAGAGGGCTACTTTGGTAATCTTCTCTTTTCAGACGATAGAAATGTTCACAATAAAAGACGCAGTAGGCGCTTGAGTCTACAAATGCGCACACCTACGAAGCGGTCGACAATGATGACGATGTCCTTCGCGGATCTCGGAAGCAATCAACTGAGAGGTGAGCGAGTCGGAAAGTCGAGGACGATCGAGAGGGACCTCACGTTAAAGTAGGCTGGCGGCGACCTGCGTTTTTGCTAATAATTTTCCTGGATTTATTGACCTCACTCGCACCTTCGGAGTATTGTCGGCCCATCGCTAACCCGTATAAGACTTCTGCAAATGTTTAAGCGCAGATGATTTCGTTTCCCACCCGGGTCTATCTCACAGTCTCTTAATTTTGCGAGCTTCGTTTGTGGAGTTAAGACCCCACAATCAGAGCTTTCGTTTAGCCTTATCACCGTTGAGCTTCTATAGCTCACACAGACTTGGGGAACCCCAAAAAGGAGCATCGATATGCGCAAAATGTTACTGGGATTGCTGGTGCTTGCTTGCTTCGCAGCGCTGACGTTAAGCGGACTAGCGCAACAATCTTCCAGCCAGGTGGCGGACGATGTAATGGCGATGGTGCGGGCGCAATGGGCAGCGGAGATAAAAGATCCAACCAACATTGCGGCACAGATGAAAAATATCGCTGACGACTACACCGAATTTAATGGTGATTACGCCACTCGGCTGGAAAGTAAGGCGATGAACATGCGTCTCGCCGAAGCAGGCGGGAGTAGCAGTGTCAAAACTGTAGCAGGAGAGATGGCCAACCCGAAGGTACAAGTTTACAACGGAGATGTCGCTATTCTGAGTTACAACTACGTCGGTTTGATTAAGGACAAGGATGGCAAGACAGAGCCGAGCCGTGCAAAGTCAACTCGCGTCTATGTGAAGCAAAACGGAAAGTGGATGCTTGTTCATGCCAACTTTGGCGCAGATCCCTTGCCGAAATAAACGGGGGCTGATTAATCACGGGGATGGAAGATCTTTCGTCTCAAAAAGCTGAGCGCGTTGCGGCCTTCGGCCTGGCAAATGAAGAGCCCGCAAGGCGCTTAGTCAGGTCGCGCGGTTCTCTCGCCGGGCTTTACAACTCTGGTTGAGCCATCGGAGAACTTTACGGTTAGTGTGCCGTCGGCGGCGCGGAAGAATTTCGGCGCTGAAGTAGAGGAACCGATGGCGGGCGTGCGCGACTCACTCGCCGGGGCGGATAAATTGTTTTCTAATTCAGGGTTAGGCAGGCGCAGCGCAGGAGCGCCAACGGCGCGACCCGTTTTAGAAGATTTGGAATTCGCCGAATGCTGCGGTTTCGTCACTGCGGATTTTGTTGATTCGGTTTTCGCTAAGGTGGGCCTCGGATTCACAATCACCGCTTCGTTTTTCTTTTCATTCGCCCGCTCACGGGCGCGCTCGCGATCGTTCGCTTCACTCTTCGTATTAGTTGCTGCGGTGTTATTCACCGATGCCGCTTTGCGCGGCGCCGGAATGGGCTGTTTACTGTCTCCAATATTCGCAACAGTGTTTTTATTCGCAGTAGTTGTACCGTCTGGCGAGCCATAGAAAATTGCGAAACCCACCGCGAAAAGAATAATGAGGAGCAACGCCGCGACCACGCCCGGACGAAATCTCCGGCGCGATTCAACCATTGCCAGACGCGGACCAGTGTGGTCCGGGCGACGAACCAGGGTCTCTTCAACCTGTGAATCGTCCTTTGCCGGCTCGCTTAGTTGCACATTGACCGGCCCAACACTGGTGCGGCCCACCCGACGCAGTGCTTCACGAAAATCCGTGGCGTTCGCATAGCGCTCCTCGGGACGCAGCGCCATTGCTTTGCCGAGAATGGCAGCCACCTGTGGACCAACCGCCGCGTGGACCTTGTTTGCGGGTTGTAGTGGATCCGGCTCGGAATTAATAACTGCCGAGGCGCGCTCCAACGCGTCGGGCGGTTTGATTCCCGTCAGCAAGTGATAGAGCGTCGCGCCCAGCGCATAAATATCGCTGCGCGGATCGGTGTGCCGATCCTCGATCTGTTCGAGCGGCGCGTACTGCCGCGTGTAACCAAAGAATCCACGCGAAGCGGTAACGGACGTGTCCGCCGGATGGGCTCTTGCCAGGCCAAAGTCGAGCAGCGCGATCTGGCCCGTCGCTGCAAGTTTCAAATTGTGCGGTTTGATGTCGCGATGAATCACCTGACGATCATGTGAGTGCAAATAGATCAGCGCATCGAGCAACTGATCAGCCCAGGCGATAACCTGATCGCGCGGGAAGGGTCCGGGTTGTTGTGCGATGATTCTGGCGAGATCGGTACCAGCGATAAATTGCATCACCAGAAAGGCGCGATTGCCTTCAACAAAATGATCGGTGACACGCGGCAAGGCCGTATGCTGCAAGCTCGCAAGCAAACGCGCCTCGTGCTCAAACTGCTTGCGCATCGATGGCTCCGTGGACAGCGTTTCCTTGAGCGCCACCGTTATGCCCAAACGTTGATCGACTGCCTCGTAAACGGCGCCCATGCCGCCACGCCCGAGCTTGCGCACGATGCGATAACGACTTTGCACGATTGAATCGGCGCGGAGCGGAGGCTCGGGCACGGCGTCTGTGATTTCGGAAGTTGCGGTCAAGGGGCGAGCTCCGTAGAGAAGTTGAAACGCGGGATCGATGTTAGCCACCACAGAAAGGTAACCAATCTGGACGATCGGGAATTGAGAACTACGATCTGGATATCTGGGGCGAGATCGCGCGTGGGGCAGGACTGACTATTCAATAGCGACTGTCGAATGCGACACTTTAGAAGTATACGCTAAGCGTTAAGTCAGTAACAAGGTGGCATTAGAGTTTTTACGCTGTCTTCAATTGCGAGAGTTCGGCCCATGAGGTCAGTACCACACCGCGGTAGCGGGTGGGTTCTTCGATTGGGGCCGTCGATTGAAGATTTTCGGATTCGTGTTCGCCAATCGGCAATCGCCAATCGGCAATCAGAAGACCCACTCGCTACCGCGATGTGGTACTGACCCCATCGGTCCTCAACTCATCAATCTCCGGCGGCGCTTATGTGCTCAGGCTTATCTTCCTGGACACCGCTGTTCTCGCTTTCTATGGACTCAGCGTGCGGACGTTGCCGCAGGCCAATCCTTCCGCGCAGACCAGCTCCAGCGCCGGCAAGTTTGCGCCAGCGCGCGGTGTGACGCAGATCATCAAGCAGTGAGTAAACAACTGGCGTGGCAATCAACGTCAGCATCAGGGACAACGTCTGGCCGCCAATGACGACA
>JBDUCB010000279.1:0-11282 GCA_040003695.1 bacterium | reverse complement strand
GGGTTCGCGCCCAATCAAACCAATGGTGTCTTTGTTGAGGATAATGCGGAGACAAGATTAGACCGAAGTCTAACCGTAGCCGGTATTGAATCGGAGGTCGAAGTCCAATCCGGGCAAACGGAGACTGTAACCGTAGGGGTTGTGGGTTACGTTGCTCCGCAAGATCCAATGATAAAGGCGGCGCAGGAAGACAACGTGCAGGAAGTCCAGGAGTTGCTGCCGGGCAGGAATGTAAATATGCGCGATACTCGCAGTGGCACTACGGCGCTCGAGCACGCAGTAAGAAATGGAAATCGGGAAATGGTCCAACTGCTGTTGTCGGCAGGCGCCGACGTGAACATTCGCAACACCGGTGGTCAGACTGTTTTGATGATGATTGGTGAAGATGCAACCGCGGATCTTGTCTGGGACCTGGTGAACGCCGGCGCGAAGGTGAATCAAAAAGACGATTAAGGTAACACGCCACTCATCGAAGCCGCGGGTATCAACAACACTGAAGTTCTTAAGACTTTGCTCGACGCAGGCGCAGAAATTGTGGCCAAAAACGATGATGGAGAGACGCCTCTAATGATGGCGGCGTCGGCGGGGCTGGTAAACAATGTGCGCGCCCTGGTGCTTGCCGGTGCCGATATTAATCAGCGCGACTCTGATGGCAAGAGCGCTCTCGCTCTCGCTATTGAAAACGATCACGGCGCAGTGATCCGGTTGCTGCGCGCGCAGGGAGCGATAGAAATGGTAGCGCAGGTGAAGCAGGAAAATTAACTGCCAGGCGCCGGGTGTGTTACTCTATGCGCCCAATTTCCAATTTATTAGCAGCAGGAGGAATCATGGCGGACGAAAAAGAGAACCAATGCAAGAACCCGGTGTGCACCTGTCCACCCCAGGAAGATGGAAAGTATTGCAGCGCGTCATGCGAAGGCGCCGGCCAGACCATTGAACTTGATTGCGATTGCGGCCATCCGGACTGCGCCGGAAACTTCTAATTATTTCCGAGTTCAGCGAGCGGGAGTTCCCAGCGGGGCAGCCCTGCTGGGGTGCCAGGACAGTTTACTTCTGATGCTTCGCGATAAGAGTGGCTAGTCGATTCGCCGCACGTGGATCAAGCTGGCGCAGTTTTTCTTGTTGCTCCAGCGCCTTCTCAGTGTTGCCCAGAACCAAATAGCTGATACCAAGATTGTAATAGAACGAAGGGTTGTCAGGGCTCAGACTGACGGCCTTGTCGTGAAGTGGAATCGCCTCGCCCGCGCGACCCGACTTCGCGAGTGTGATGGCCATACCATCATAACCAGGTGCGTAGTTGGGATGATCGCGAATCAGAATCTTGTAAACAAACTCCGCGTATTTCAGTTGGCCCATCTGACCATAGGTGAGGCCCATATTGAATCGCGCGATGAGTAGATTGTTATCAAGTGCAATGGCACGCTGAAAAGCCGTGATTGCCTGTGGATACTTTCTCACCGACGCAAGCGCTTCTCCTAGGTTGTTATTAGCTTCAGCAGAATTGGGTTCGAGGAGGATCGACTGCTGGAAGGCAACGACCGCGTCGTCATACTTCTTGAATCGCAGATAGATTAGGCCGGCGTCGAAGAAGGCGGAAGCGGCATTTTTTGGCAGAGCAGCAGATACTGTTTGGCGCGAGGCCAATCCTCGCGCGAAATGTAGATGTCTGCCAGATTGTGAATAGTTTCGATCGAGTCAGGGTTGTGTGCGTATTCTGCCAGCAGACGCGCTTCTGCGGCCTTGCTGTTATCGAAACCATCGAAGGCACGATAGAAGGCGGCATTGAATATCTTCTCTTCGAAGCGTCCCCGCCGCGCAGCCTCCGAAATGTAAAAGGCCTCGATCCGGTCGCCGTGCTCAAAATAGTATTTGGCTAGGGCCATGTGCGGTTCGGGCTCGAGATAGCGCATCGCGTAAGCCCGCTGCAGTTCAGCCAAACTCGGACTTCGCTCCTGGGCTTTGTCTTTGGGACAAGCGAGCCACAAGAGGAAGATTAGTGAGACTAGTAGAACCCTGATGGTGTAGTGGGACATCATTTTAGCTCCGGGATTGTCATACGAGTTTCCCGAACACAAGTCGGCTAAGTCGGATTGGCTATCTGCAAAAACTGCGCGGCGAGCCTTGGCCCTGTGCCAGCGTCTTCATGTTTGAAGAAAAGAAAGGTCTCTTTCCAATTCTGCTCGCGTATGCTCGCGGCCCATTCCACCAAGTTTTCTTCTGAATAATTAACACGGCGCAGACGCAAGTAACCCCAATCCGCCGTTTTGTCGATGTGCGTGGCCGGCAAGTCGTCAGTATCGGAAATGCAAAGCGCGCAATTCCGCGCTCGTAACACCTCGAGCACGTCGTCGTCGAACCAGGTGGGATGGCGAAATTCAAAAGCTGTGCGCTGGTGATTGGGCAGTTCGTTAAGAAAGGTTTCGAGCCGCGGTAAATCCTTTTTCATGTTTGGCGGCAGTTGGAAAAGCACCACGCCCAGTTGATCTTCTAGCGTGGCGGCAATGTCCAGGAAATACTTCGCATCGTCGCCCGCTTCTTTTAGTCGTTTGAAATGCGTGATGCGTTGCGGCGCTTTGAGCGAGAAACGAAAAGTTTTCGGCACCTGCTCTTTCCAGTTTTCCAGCGTGCTCTTTTGCGGCAAGCGATAGAAGGTGGCGTTGATCTCAACGGTGCTCAGGCGCTCGGAATAAAAGCGCAGCATCTCTTTCGCCGCGATCTTTTCGGGATAGAAACTTCCCTTCCACTCTTTATAGCTGTAACCGCTGGTGCCGACGTTGAGACTCATAGTCTATTGTTGTTTATTCGTCGTTGAAGCTCATCTATCAGATCCTGTTTCAAGGGTAGTGTCTTAGTTTGAATTTCTCTGCGCCTCCTCTGCGTGCTCGGCGTCTCTGCGATGAACGCTTTTGTGCCTCTTTCAACGCAGAGAGCAGAGGCCGCGGAGATCACGCAGAGAAAAACTGCATTTAAGACACTACCGTTTCAAGTCAATTGTTGTGGGGTCAAGCTAATCTATGGTACACACAGCACACAACAGGAGTATGAACGCCAAAGATTCTAGCCGAAGTAAGTCATCAGCCACTACAAACATCGAATCGCTGCAACAGGAAGATCGGGTCTTTCCGCCACCCCCGGAATTTTCCGAGAAAGCTCACATCAAATCGATGGCAGAACTCGAGCGCTTGCGCGCCGATGCGACTAAGGACCCCGAAGGTTTCTGGGCGCGTATGGCTGAAGAGCTGCACTGGTTTAAGAAATGGGACACGGTCCTGAAGTGGGAGCTGCCACACGCCGAATGGTTTGGCGGCGGCCGCATTAACGTTTCCTACAATTGCCTCGATCGTCATCTGCAAACGTGGCGGCGCAACAAAGCGGCACTTATTTGGGAAGGTGAACCGGGCGACCAGAGGACGTTAACTTATCAACAACTGCACGTCGAAGTTTGTAAATTCGCAAACGTTCTCAAAGGCTCGGGAGTTGAAAAGGGAGATCGGGTAGCGCTTTACATGCCGCTGATTCCCGAGTTGGCAATCTCAATGCTCGCCTGCGCGCGCATCGGCGCCACGCATTCAGTGATCTTCGGTGGTTTCTCGAGCGCGGCATTGATCGACCGCATAAACGACGCCAGTTGCAAACTAGTAGTGACAGCAGATGGCGGTTGGCGTCGCGGCAAGGAAGTGAAACTAAAACCTGCGGTTGACGAGGCACTCAAACAAACTCCTTCGGTCAAAACTTGCATCGTCGTGCGCCGCACCGGCGAGTCCATAAACATGGTGCCTGGCCGCGATCACTGGTGGCATGAAGTAATGACTAACGCGGATTTGGTTTCCCCAGCCGCCGAGTTGGACAGTGAGCATCCGCTGTACATTCTTTACACTTCCGGAACGACCGGAAAGCCCAAGGGCATTCTGCACACGACCGCCGGTTATTTGTTGCAAGCGCACTTGTCAACGAAATGGGTTTTCGATCTCAAGGACGAAGACATTTACTGGTGCACCGCCGATATCGGTTGGGTGACTGGTCACAGTTACGTGGTCTATGGCCCACTATCAAACGGCGCAACCGTTCTCATGTATGAAGGTGCGCCGAACCATCCCGAGCCGGATCGGTTCTGGGATATCATCGAGCGTCACCGCGTTAACATTCTCTATACCGCACCGACTGCGATTCGCGCGTTCATCAAATGGGGCGAGCAATGGCCATTGAAACATGATCTATCGAGCTTGCGTTTGTTGGGCACGGTGGGCGAGCCGATCAATCCGGAAGCGTGGATTTGGTATCACCAGATCATCGGCAAAGGTGTCTGTCCAATCGTTGACACCTGGTGGCAAACAGAAACAGGGGCAATCATGATTACGCCCCTGCCGGGGGCGACGCCGACGAAACCAGGTTCTGCCACCAAACCTTTTCCCGGCATCGAGGTTGCCGTGTTGACGCGCGACGGCCAGGAGGTCGGCGCAAACGAGGGTGGCTATCTGGTGATAAAACGCCCATGGCCCGCTATGCTGCGGACTATCTGGGGCGATGACGAACGTTATCGCGAACAGTACTGGTCGCAGATTGAAAACATTTACTTTGCCGGCGATGGCGCACGGCGCGATCAAGACGGTTACTTCTGGATCATGGGACGCATAGACGACGTGATCAATGTCAGTGGTCATCGTCTGGGAACAGCGGAAGTGGAAAGCGCGCTCGTATCGCACGAGGCAGTAGCTGAAGCTGCCGTGGTTGCGCGACCTGACGAACTAAAAGGTTCGGCGATTGTCGCTTTTGTAACCTTGGAAGGCTCACATACGCCCTCGGAACAACTAAACGCAGAATTGCGCGCGCACGTTGTCAAAGAGATTGGCGCGCTGGCGCGACCGGATGACCTTCGCTTTACAGATGCACTGCCAAAAACAAGATCGGGAAAAATCATGCGCCGGCTGCTGCGCGAGATTGCCACCAGCGGTTCAGTCGCCGGAGATGTGACGACGCTGGAAGATTTTTCTGTGCTCGAGAAACTAAGGACGGTTGAAGAATAGTACTGAGTACTGAGTACTGAGTTTCGAGTTTTGTGTTCTGAGTTTTGAATCTTGAATTTTGAATTTTTAGGTTGTGCCTTCTAACTTAACAGCGCGTTCGGAATAAGGAGTAATAATAATGTCTCGCGAGCCGGGGCCAGATATTCGTTCAGGACCACGTTATCTAGTATCATTCGAAGTGCGCGCGGAATGGGACGAAGCCGACGGCTCGCACGTAGTGGTACAGGGCACTACGGAGAATGTTGGCCCAGAAGGCACGTTGGTCCATCTGCCGCGTCAGCTTCCGGAAGTCGGCAGTCGCGTGCGCCTCGAGGTGCAAGGCGAAGACGGCCAGAAGTTACAAGTAATTGCCGAAGTGCTGCGCATCGAACGCAACCCCGGACATCCGCTGGCCGCGCTGCAACTGCTCGGCGAGACAAATGAATGGAGAGGGATTATCTGGGAGCCGGCTGCGCCGCGCGTGACCCCACCGGCGGCGCCACCGGCCGAGGATGACGAGGATGAAGAGGAAGAAGACTTCGCCAACTGAAGGGAGTTTCTCGATGAACACACCCGGCAGTACTTTACCCAACCATGAAAGACGCAAGTATCCACGCTATTACGTCAAAACACGGCTGACGTTGGCTATCGAAGACGAAAGCTTGAAGGAATCAATCGGACTCGGTGAGCCCGGCGATATCAGCCTCGGCGGCTTGCGCGTTTGTAATCTACCTGCCTCCCCTAACGTGAGGGTGGGCGATCAACTCGGACTGCTGCTTATCGATCGGGAAGAAGCGCTTTCCTTGCACGGTGAGGTGGTCCATCACGCCACGCCCGATACGTTTGGCGTTGAGTTTCGCAGCATCACATCCAATGACCAAAGAGCGGTAGGCGGTCTCATTGCCAGACTCCAACCCATTCAAACGAGTGCGTGAACAGGAAAACAAAGAAATTGCCGCGATAGCCGCGAAGGTCGCCGCCGACGCGTCCTGGCCGCAGACGCGAGTCGTTCTTCGTGTGATCTTTATCGTGCTTATCGTAGCGCTGCTGCTCTGGGTAATCGTAAAGCTAACCGGCGTTATTCTGCTGCTGGTGCTGTCGATCTTCTTCGCTTACTTCGTTTCACCTTTAGTTGAATTTGTGCGCCGGCCGGTGCGTATTGCGGGACGCGAGCGCAGCATGCCGCGCCCACTGGCCATCGCGCTTTCCTACCTCATCATAGTGGCTGTAATCGTCGTCGGTATTTATCTGCTGGCGCCACGCTTGGGCAATCAGTTTCCTGAATTTACTGACCAGGCCCGCGCTTACTGGACGGCTGTGGGAACCAGAACGCAGGGTTTTGTCGAGTACTTTCGTTCGCATCGCATGCCGGGGCCGCTGCTCGATGCAATCAACGGCGCCATTCCGAGTGTGATTGAAAAGGTGAGTGTTACGGTGAGCGCAGTGCTGGCAAGTATTGCCGGTTGGGTCATCTATATTCCCTGGCTGGTGCTGATTCCCATCCTGAGTTTCTTCTTTTTGAAGGACGCGGAAACGTTTCGCCGTTCGGCTTTGCAGATGCTGCCGAAAGGAAGGTGGCGCTGGCGCGGTGACGAATTTTTTCAGGACATCAACAGCGCTCTGGCTGCTTACATCCGCGCGCAGCTCACCGCCTGCCTTTTTATCGGCGTTGTCTGCGCGCTTGGTTTCACATTGTTCGGTCTGCCAAGTCCGCTTGTGCTGGGCGTTATTGCCGGTGCCTGCGAATTCATTCCTCTTGTTGGGCCATTGCTGGTGGCCATAATCGCCGCGCTGGCAGCATTGATACATGGCGGCATGTTTTTAGCTTTTCTAGTTCTGCTGTTCCTTGCCGTATTGCGCATCGCCCAGGACTATTTTGTCTATCCGCGTTTGATTGGCCAGGGAATACATCTACATCCACTGGCGGTAATCATCGCGATACTCTGCGGCGCTGAACTCGCGGGTGTGGCCGGAATTTTTCTGGCGATACCAGTTGTAGCGATACTCACCGTAAGCTACCGCCACTGGCTGGAGCATCGCGGCAGTGAAGGACTGGCAGATCTGCTTGAACCAACGCACACACCCGCTCCTACATCCGCAGCAAGCGCAGTGCGTGAACATCCCTACCCTGACACAACTCCCGAAGAGATGACGCGCGCGCGCCCAGACCTCACCACCGGCGAACTCAAAATGCCAGTTCAGGAATGATGTGGCACAGACTTTAGTCTGTGAATCAATTACTTCCCAAAACTAAGCACAGACTAAAGTCTGTGCTACTAAGCCTGCTGTTCCATCAGATCAATAAAGCGTTGAAAGTGATGCGCGGCATCGTGAGGGCCGGGCGCAGCTTCGGGATGGTATTGCACTGAGATGATGGGCAGCGTCTTGTGGCGCATGCCTTCCACACAGCGGTCGTTAAGATTTAGGTGCGTTACTTCAACCTCCGCGGGAAGACTGTCGGCCTCAACCGCGAAGCCGTGGTTATGAGAAGTGATTTCGACTTTACCGTCGACGGTGTCTTGCACGGGCTGATTGCCACCGCGATGCCCAAAGACAAGCTTAAACGTCTTGCCGCCAAACGCCCGGCCCAGCAACTGATGCCCAAAACATATGCCAAACGTCGGCAGTGAAGCCTGTACAAGATTTCGAATCTGTTCCACTTCTCGATCCATTGACGCGGGGTCACCCGGCCCATTGGAAAGAAATACTCCATCTGGTTTAAGCGCCAATACGTCTGCGGAAGATGTTGCAGCGGGCACGACGGTGATGCGACAGCCACGCGCTGCAAGCTCGCGCAATGAATTTCGTTTTACGCCAAAGTCATAACAGACGACGTGAAACCGTTCATCACCTTCCGGCCTTACTTCATACTGTTCTTGAGTCGTCACCACGCTGGCCAGTTCGCGATTTTCCATTGATGGCGACAGCCGAGCTTTCTCGACTAGGCTTTCTTCGTCGAGGTCCATAGTCGAAAGACACGCGCGCATCGCGCCCTTATCGCGAATGTGTCTGACCAACGCTCGCGTGTCGATACCTTCGATCGCTACAATGTTCCAACGCTTCAGGTAAGCATCCAGAGTTTCGCGTGCGCGCCAACTTGAGGCCATGCGGGCAGCTTCGCGCACCACAAATCCCTCAACCCAGGGGCGCGCAGATTCTTCGTCTTCGCTGTTCACGCCGTAATTGCCAATCAGCGGATAAGTCATGCAAACAATCTGGCCGGCGTAGGACGGATCGGTTAAAACTTCCTGATATCCAGTCATCGAAGTGTTAAAGACGATCTCGCCGCATGCTTCGCCTTCGGCGGCCCAAGAGCGACCGCGAAACGTGACACCATCTTCGAGCGCCAATATCGCTGGTTTAGATTTGCGCATAGTAGAAAGTAGACAGTAGACGGTAGTTAGTAGTCAAACAATCAGCGCCTGTTTACAGCACGAGCGTAGCTTCCCAGCATCTTACTAATTTCCTCCAGCTGCATCGTTAGCGCGTGACTGTCTCCGTAGTGTAGATCTCTCGCAAGAATTAGATAATATCGGCACTCTTCCAGTCAGCCTTGGGCTATATTGTAGAAACGAATCTTGTCGGCAAGCCCCTGCCGCTTGAATCCTTCAGCAAAATGCGCTGGCACGGATACGGCAGCGCGTCTGAGTTGAGAAGTTAGGCCGAAGAGTTCGTGTTCAGGAAAAGACCCGGTAAATTTATAGACCGCTAAAACCCACGCATGAGCTTTACGCCAGACTTCAACGTCCTCAAATGTTTTCGACATCATGAGCTTGGTTGAAAACGCAGGGTGAGTTTGGTTTGGTTTACTAGCAGCGGATACGAACTACTTGTCTACTGTCTACTGTCTACTGTTTTACTGGCTACTCTTAATAAACTGTTGCGCTTCATTCAGCCAGCGCTTGTCCGCGCGATACTTATAAGCCGGCGCAGTCTTAACTGCTTCAATGCAAGCCTGCATTGAACTCGCCGCCTCACGCCGGTGGCCCAGGCCAGCATGCGCGCGCCCCATCAGGTAAAGCGCCTCCGGATCGGATGCCCGCTGTTCGAGAAATCTCTCGAGTGCGTTGCGCGCGTCTTCATACTGTTCGGCGGCAATGTATGTCGCACCAACCTCGCGCCAAATTTCGTGCTGGCTGTGCGCCTGATCGCGGACTACCACTTGTTCGAAGTTTTTGATCGCGTCGGCAAACCGTTTCTGAATCCGCGCAATGCGTCCCAGTTGGTAATGCGCGTCGATCTCTTCCTCGTCGATTTGAATTGCACGTTCGAATCGTTCGCGCGCGGCATCAAGTTCCCCGCGCTGCTGATGAATCAAGCCCAGGTTGTAATGCGCTGAAGCGTCCGCCGGATTCAGCGTAGCCGCCTCCAGGTTTTGTTTGAATGATTCGCGGGCCCGTTGGGAACGGGTGGCGCTGCTCACATAGCCGCGGATCAAAATGAATAAAATTATCAGCAGGAACGGCGAAGCCAAAATCGGACTGAGCAACAGCGCCCACAATGGCGAGATAAACACAGCCAAAACCAACCCGATTACGGAAATCGCAATCGCGCGCAGCAGTGTTATGCGAAACACTTCGCGTACGGCACAGATGGCTGAGAAGAAGAAGAGCGTCAATTTCACCGTGCGGAAAAGTCCGGCGGCGACCAGTTGCGGATCGCGCAGTGCCAACTGCAATTGCGCACGTAAGTCCTCGGGCAAGCGAAACAAGTTTTCAACCTGAGCTGCCGATTGAAAAGACTGCGCGGCATAGGCGGCCTGTATCCCGCTGAAGTGGAAGAAAAGAGAGATTGGGATGGCAATCAGATTTGCGATCGCCAACGCATAAAGAAATGATGAGGCCAGCGACGCGTATTCCTGTTGCAGCAGCAAACTGAAACGCCCGCGACGCTCAAAAACATTTGCGACAAACGCAATCAGCGGAGCGAGTATCCCGCCGATTAACAAAAGCGAAAGCGTCGCTTGAAAGAGCAGTCGCAGCACTGCTCCAGGACTACCCCATAAGATGCTTCTATTTCCGGAGAGCCACTGCGTTATTGCGTAGTACGCGACCTGGCTTATGAAAGCGAGCACACCGATGCCTGCTAGTGGCGCCCGATCGCGCACTTCTCGTAGTCCGCGAATGGGCGCGTAAAAGACCATCAGGGCCAGCCGTAACCAATCAAGTACGTTCACTTCAATATCTCAGTTAGCAGTTAGCGCTCGACGTTCGGTGTCTCCAGGGTTGGACGGTAGGCCGTGGGAGGCGGCACTCCAGACGACATGTTTTCGTGGTGAATAATGCTGATTGCAGACAATGGCCAGTAGCGAAACAACGCCTTGCCATAAATATACTTCTTCGGCACCAGGCCCCAGCTTCGTGAATCGTAAGAATTGTCGCGATTGTCGCCCAGCACAAAATAATAGTTTGGCCGAACATACACGGGCGACTGGCTCTTTGGCGACAGGTTGTATTTATGGTCCAGATAGCTTTCGTCGAGATCGCTGCCATTAATGCGCACCGCACCATCACGCACTTCTACTGTATCTCCGGGCAGGCCGACCACACGTTTGATGTAACTCTTCGAAGGATCGTCCGGGTACCAGAAGACCACGATATCACCGCGCTCGATCTTTGGTGCCCAGCGATATTCGTCGTAATAAATCAGTTTGTTGACAAAGATCCGCTCGCCATCGTGCAAACGCGGCAGCATTGAGGTGCCTTCGACTTTGACCGGTTGAACAATAAAAACGACTACCAGCGCCGCGATCATCAACGCAAAAATCAGATCTCGCAGCAGCAGACGGCCCTCGGCCCACAGGCCGTGTCGCGATGCTTCTTCCGGCCGATGGACCTGAATGTCCTTATCGTCGTTGATGTGAACACCACCAAAAGGCGGCGGCCGGCGCGTTCGAATTCCTAACATTGGCGATTTCTTAGCGGCACTTTCCTTCCATTGAATGCGATGCTTCGCAGCTGGATTGAGGTTAGCTTTGGACACATTGCTTGTCAAACATCACAAGCGCGCGGCCAATTTGCAACTTGCACCCCAATTCTGCTTGCAAACTCGCATTGAAGCCCGACGCAATCGAGCACCATTGACTGCAAACGGTTGACAGCCTTCGCTACGGCTCTCTATCATCGCTGCCTGCAAGTTCGGCTCGAAAACACTCCCATTGAGACGCGAACGGAGGCTCAAAGCCGTGATCAAATTAGACATCATCAACCGCGTGGCGGAAAAGACCGGAGTTCCCAAGATGAAAGCGGAGCAGGCGGTGGATGCGCTCTTTCATTCAAT
>JBDUCB010000233.1:0-3347 GCA_040003695.1 bacterium | reverse complement strand
ATCATTGCCGCGCCGCCCGCTGGTTCACGCGACAAGGTTCCGCCTCCAGGCTGATCATGTCCCTGTGCCATGAGAATATTCGGCATGAGTGCCACCGCGGTGAGGACCAGGAGGGCCAAACGATATTGCTTTCTCATTAACTTAAAACTCCTTCGCCCTTAGTAGGACAGACATCCTAGTCTGTCTCTTTCTTAGCTCGTTCTTAGTAGGAAAGCAACGCATTTTCGTTGGCCGAGGACAGACTTTTTAGTCTGTCCTTTTCTCGATGACTTGTTATTGAGGAGTCCGTGGACAGGCAGGAATGCCTGTCCTACTTGACAGGAATGACTTTGCTACTAATTCAAACCATCTAACTGCAAGCCTACCGGCTCAGCGCCGGCACCTTTCAATCCATCAATCACTTTCGACACCTCACCATACGGCAGCGAGCGAGGGGCTTTGACGAAAACAGTTTTCAGAATTCTTGCATCTTCCGGCAGATCAAAGCGCGTAACCAACTCGTCGCGGTAAGTGTGATTCTTCTTCCGCTCCTTGAAAAGTGCTGCCAGGGTTTCTTCGACTTTGGTGGGGTCTTCGACGGTGCCCATGAAGTCACGCAGATTGTTCAACTTCAAAGTCCTGTCGGGCTCAATGGTTACTACCAGCGTGCACTCGTCGGCTAACACTTTCAGATCCTTTGGCAGCTCAGTGGGCAGATTGACTTTGAAACTACGGGGTTTCAAAGGTGCAGCGACCATGAAGATGATCAGCAGAACCAGCAGTACGTCGATTAGTGGAGTGACGTTAATGAATGGCTTGGTGTCAGATTCAGGATTGCGCGACATTGGGATCCTCCTCCACTTCATTCGCCAGCAACTCACCTTTCGCAGTTGCAGACTTAGACGCACGAGATCGAAAGATGTTCCCTGACCCGCAATCATTATTTCAGATCCCTTAAGCGATCGATGACTGCGCGCACCACTGAAGGAATAATCTCACGGTCGTTCGCATGATCAGTCGTGAAGATCACCAGCACAAATTTTTCGCCGCTTGGCAGTTCGATATATGCAGCATCGTGACGAGTAGTACTGGTCCAACCGGCTTTAGCCCAATATTTTGTTTCCGGTGGCAATGCTGAGCCGCTAAAGCCGGTGTCCTGGCTATCCGTGTCCGTGGTCTTTTTAGTCGGATCACGCTGCAACAATGCCATCATCTGACGGCTGCGTTCAGGCGTTACGGCCTCTCCCGTCACAATCTCCGCCAACAAGCGCGCAGTAGCATCGGTCGTTAGCTTGTTTCTATTCTCACCATTTGGCCCACGCGAGGCGTGTTCACGCCCATAAGCGTCCTCGCAAAAGGTCTTTTGATTGACGTTGATGTTGGTGTAACCGAGCGACGAATAATAGCGATTCACTGCATTTCGTTTTTCCTGCCACTGCTTCATCTCTTTCGGTGGCAACTCATAGCCGGCGGTCGTGTGCGTTATCACATCAACCACGTATTGCGTTGCTTCGTTGGAAGAATCGACGATCATATCTTTCAAGGCTCGCCGCAACTCGGGCGTCTCTTCAATCTTCTTGTCTTCGAGCCAACGATGAGCCGCTGCCAGGTAAAAAAGTTTCACAACGCTTGCCGGATAAACTCTCTCGTTCCCACGAAAGCTTGCTTGCGGCGGACCCGCGGGGTCGCGAAGATCGATGAGCGTGATCGAAAGCTGCTTCTCTTCAAGCTTTTGACCGGAAAACTTCTCCAGTGTTTTCCTGACAGCTTCATCGACCAGGGATTGCAGGGTGCGCGCCGGAGCTTTTGAGGCAGACTGAGTTTGCGCCAAAGCCGGCCACAGCAAAGCGGAAGCAATGAAACAGGCAGCGGCGAAAAGGCTAATAGTTCTTAGTTTCATAATTGTGAAAGCGTTGCAAATTGAAATGATTGTGGCAGCGAGCGATTTAGATTATAAGCAACGAAGTGGCAAAAGTATCGGCGGAAGCAACTGATCGAGGTCTGGTTCGAGGCATTCGCCGCTGGGACCTCGTTGCAATTGCGATCAACGGAATAATTGGCGCCGGAATCTTTGGCTTGCCGTCGAAAGTATTTTCTCTCATCGGCTCATATAGTTTGATTGCATTCGTAGTTTGTGCGGTCGTTGTCACACTGTTCATTCTTTGCTTCGCGGAAGTAGGCAGCCGCTTCGATGAAACAGGCGGCCCTTACCTTTACGCTCGCGAAGCATTCGGTCCCACGATCGCGTTTGAGATTGGCTGGCTGATTTGGCTCGCGCGCCTGACTGCGTTTGCAGCAAACTGCAACTTGCTGGTTGCCTACCTAAGTTATTTCCTGCCTTCCGCCGCGAATCCGTTTTGGCGTGCGACGATCATCACTCTCGTCGTGGCAGTATTAGCGACCATCAACCTGGTCGGTATCAGGCAAGCTGCAATTGTCAGTAACGTTTTCACGGTGGGGAAACTAATCCCGATAATAATTTTCATCGCTGCGGGCTTGTTCTTTCTCAACCCACACGCGTTCGCACTTGGACCACGACCATCCAGCGGGGCCTTCTCGCAGTCGGTGCTGCTTTTGATTTATGCCTTCACTGGCTTCGAGGTGGCGGCGATCCCAGCGGGCGAAGTGCGTGATCCCAAAAAAAATCTGCCGCACGCGCTGCTGATCGCGATCGCGGTAGTCGCCTTCCTTTATATTCTGGTTCAAATTGTCTGCGTGGGCACGCTACCCGAGCTGGCGCAATCCACAAAGCCATTGGCAGATTCTGCTACGCGGTTCATGGGAACGGTGGGCGGGGCAACCATTTCCGCGGGTGCGATTATTTCCATCACTGGTAACTTGAACATTCTGGTGCTCTCGGGTTCGCGAGTCCCCTTCGCGATGGCCGAGCAGCGGCAACTGCCTTCGTTCATCGCAAAAGTTCACCCGCGGTTTGCCACCCCGCACATCGCAATTCTGATAACGGCGGCACTCATGTTGGTACTAACGCTTAGGAGTTCCTTTGTCGCTGCGCTGACGATAAGCGCAATTGCACGCCTGGTGACTTACGGCGCTACCTGTCTTTCGCTCCCAGTTTTTCGGCGACGAAGCGACGCACCGGCCGCGGGATTCCGACTGCGTTACGGGACGGTCATCGCGCTGCTGGCATTGCTGTTGGCGGCGTGGCTGTTGGCAAACAGCACCTGGCAAGAGGCGCGGGCTGCGGCGATCGCCGCCGTAGTGGGGCTGTTAATTTATATTGCCTTTCGGCTTTACTCACGACGAAGTGAATGATTCGACTTCTGCAGGGAGCGCGGGCGTCCCGCCCGCAAACGCGCCGCAGGCGCGCCAGTTTTTGGGAGTCAACCTTCTCCAATCCATTTTCGCGC
>JBDUCB010000263.1:0-3348 GCA_040003695.1 bacterium | reverse complement strand
CCCAAACCTCGATTATCAGCTCGCGTTTGGTGCGAGCATGCCACTGTTTGTTTGCTGTTTTCGAGCTCATAATTCCCAAAGAGTCCCGCAATTGCGGGCTTCCGGCTGTCTGTGAGTACGTTACCGAACTGACGCTCTTTCGTTTTTTAGCGTAGACTCGGGGTGCTCCCCAAGCCAGTTTTCCGGAATAAACCCGTGGTCCAAATTCTTAATGAAGTGAAAAGCAACCAGCCGGTTGACAGAGTCGGCGCGTTTCTCAGCCGCGTGGCTGGGCTGTTTGAAGCAAAGGCTTTTCAACCTCATCGAGTTTTCCATGGCAGCCACGCGCAAACGCTCGCCGCGTTCGCCTGGCCGCGCCGGCGCAAGTTTAAAGCTGTTCATGATGAAGAACGACTCTTTCAAACCGCACCAGATGTAAAAGTCCTCGCTCATTGCCGTTGGCAACCCAATCCCACTGATCATCCGACGGTGATAATTTGGCACGGCATTGAAGGCTCGAGTGCTTCAACCTACATGCTGAGCACCGCGCAAAAATCATTTAGCGAGGGCTTCAATGTGATTCGCATGAACCTGCGCACCTGCGGCGGCACCGAACATTTGACGCCTACAATTTATCACGGTGGCCTGACGGATGATCTGCGCGCCGTTGTCGCTGAACTAATCGAGCAAGATCATTTGTCGAGAATTTTTCTGGTAGGTTTTTCCCTGGGCGGTAATCTGGTGCTAAAGCTGGCTGGGGAATATGGCGACAATCCACCGAAAGAAATTATTTGCGTGTGCGCGGTTTCGCCGTCAATCGACTTGCAGGCGAGCGCAGAATTGATTAGGAAGCGCGGCAACTGGCTCTATGAACAGGACTTCGTGCGCCGCTTGAAGCAACGAATGCGCGTAAAACATAAGCTGTTTCCGGAAAGGTATGACATCACTAAGCTGCCTGCAGTGCACACGCTCCGTGAGTTTGACGATCAATTTACCGCGCCGGCTCACGGCTTCAATGGAGCCGATGATTACTATTACCGCGCGAGCTCCATTCGCGTGGCCGATAGAATTCGAATACCTACACTCATAGTCCACGCCAAGGATGACCCTTTTATTCCATTCTCGCCGATGTGCGATCCAGCCATCACCAACAACCCTTACATTCTGCTGATCGCCACCGAACACGGCGGTCACGTGGCCTTCATCTCTGCAGAGTCTTCACCTTCCGCAAACGGCAGCGGGGACCCAGCAACGCAATCCGAGAACCTGGCGCCCACTTCCGGAAAGGATCCGCGATTCACGATTTACGATTTGCGCGATGCTGATCGCTTTTGGGCTGAAAACCGCGTCGTTGAATTTTGCAGTTTAGCTAATGAAACTTTATAGGACGAGATACTAAAGGCGGCTGCGGGTGCAGGCATCTTGCCCGTCTACAAGCACAGCAGGAGATTCTTGTTTCTGCCTACCGCTTTCTGCAAATTGGCGCTTACTGTTATGGACCAAACCGTTGCCGGTATTCGGCTGAGACGATGAACGCCTTCACCATGTCGGCATTGACGAAGTTGCCGTTGAACTGGTTTAGCTTCGTCAGCCAAAAGTCATAGCCAGTGTAGTCGGTGTCCTGAGGATCGTTCGGGTTGCGCCGCAAATAACCAAAGTATTGCATCAACACAAACGCGCGGTTGAATTCCTGCTGATTGAGGGTTGAGTTCTCGGCCACTCGCCGCAGCGCCCGCCCGCGTGCCGCGGTGTCGGTGGTATCTGTGGCCGCGCCAAACTCGCCGATGGCCGCATTGCGATCAGTCGCCGAAGGAGTCACGCCCGCATTGGCGAACAGCATATCCACAAACTGCGCCGGCGTAAGCGTGGTCGGAAAAGCAGTAGTAAACCGCGTACGCTGCACAAACCCTGCCGTGAACGCTTGTTTGTTATTCTCCAGCACCGTCTCCCAACCCGGCTGGTTGACCACAACCCCCTTGCCAATATGCTGCGTGTCAGGCAGAAATTCGTTGAGCCGCATAATAGGCACAGCGAGTTGATGCGTTCTGCCAAAAGTCGAGGTGCCCATGGCATCTCCGTACGAAGCTTTGTAAATGCGCTCGACCAGATAACCGGTCTCCTGGAACTCAATGGACAGGTAGAAAGCCGCCGAGACATTGATGCGCTTGACTTCAATACATGACGCATTCCCGCCGCATGAGGTGATCTCGTTGGTCCAAAACGCGAGGCCACTTGCGTCCGGTTGACGATTCAGAAAATCGAGGTAGTGCTGCTTTACGAAGAACTGAGCATTATCGAGTTGGTTTGGTGTGATTGAAGGATAGTAAGTGACCAAGCCCGAGCGGTTAGCGACGTTATCGTCGGCAAAAGCGTAGACGACAGGCGCTTCATACGGATTCACGGTGAATGGAGATGTATAAGGCTGAAAGTTTGTTCCGTTCAATGAGAAGTAAGTCGCTTTCACGCCAGAGCCGACGTCTGAACTTGTGATTGTAACAAGCGAACTGTTCGCTTGGGTTGTCGCGTTGATTTCGACCGATGGCGGATTATTATCCTGGGCGGGCGGCCCTGTTACAGAAGCCGCTGGCGCAACAGTCGATTCGAACGTACCGTCTCCATCCGCGTCATAGCGAAGAGCATCGATGCCTTGCGATGTGATTTGCAGTCGGAGATTCACCCCTGATGGTACCGCGAAGTCGTGATAGCGAATTGCCCGAGTAGTAACAGTATCGGTGCCTTGCGTCACCTCAAGAATCATTGGATTCGCGCCGGAGCGTAAGTTTATCGTGTACGTTTGCCCCACTGGCATGATCGCCATGAAAGATTTTTGGCCGAGAATATAAGACGTGATGTCGGAAACATTGTTATCGGGGGGATCCGCCAAAGGGTCGGTGCTATTCCCAGAGTTCTCTTGAATCGAGGCGGAAGTCGTACCTATCACAGTTACGTAGTAAGCCGGTTGGATTGCAGGCTCAGAGACCGCCACTGCTGCCTGAGGACCTACTGGCTTCGTTTCACTAGCTGCGGTTTGCGCTGGCGCTTGCAGGATTTGGAGAACTTCGTTCCTCACGCCATCGTTGCTTGCACATCCTAGATGCTCACAGGGGAAGGGCTCTATTCGGCCAGTGGCCAGTGACACACCCGGCGCATTCAGCCCATCCGTGCGAAGCGCGCTCAATTTCGGAACTGTACCGTCACCAGCGGTCGGCCCTACTTTGAAGGTCGTCCAAAAGGTGAAGCAAGGTAGCAATGGGAGACAGGTAGTATAGTTCTCTTCAATCACTGTTCCCACAGTATCTGCTGTTGCCTTGATACCGTAGATATGATGATACTCAACAGAGGTATTGATCGCATTGTTTGGGTCATTCC
>JBDUCB010000084.1:0-11348 GCA_040003695.1 bacterium | reverse complement strand
AAGTTGTGACGTACCGACTGCAATAGCCCCGGCAGCAGGCTGGATCGCATACGGGTCGCGTTTTCTAAAATAGGATTACTGAGTGTAACGAAAGATAATTGCTTTGAAGGTCGAGTCGCAGCTAGTTCAAAAACGTCGTCATGTACCGCATCGATGAAACTAAGATTGATTGCTTCGTCAAAACCCAGGCCACTCAGGGCGCGCCTTAGACGCCGGCGTTTGAGCTCGGCTGGTTGGTATTCGCCGGCCATATCAGACGGTGGTAGCTCCGAACCAATCTTGTCGTAACCGACGTGACGCGCGACTTCTTCAACCAGATCTTCCTCGAGACTAACGTCCACGCGCCAACTCGGAACAACAAATGTTCTCGATTCGCTTGCAGAAGCGTTAGCTGCGAAGCCAAGCGCGACAAGGATTCGATCCATCTCCGCAACGTCGACTCGTAGCGATGTTAACCTTTCAACACTCTCTGTACGAAAACTAATTGAACGCGCAGGCTGCGGATTTGGATACACATCAATAACGTCCTCGGTCGCGAAGCCGCCGGCAATTTCGCAGATGAGATTGACGCATCTCGCCTGGGCGTTTACTACGTTTTCGCAATCGGCGCCGCGTTCGAAGCGTCTTGATGCTTCAGTGTCCATGCCAAGCTTGCGCGCAGTTCGTCTGACCGAGTCAGGATTGAAATAAGCACTCTCAATCAGCACATCGACGGTAGCCGCGGAAATTTCCGAATCCAAACCACCCATAATGCCGGCAAGCGCAACGGGTTTCTCAGCATCGGCGATGACGAGCATTTCAGGATCGAGGGAACGCATAACGCCATCGAGAGTTTGCAGTTTCTCTCCGCCGGTTGCCCGGCGCACCACGATCTTTGGTCCGCTAAGCTTCTTCAGATCAAAAGCGTGCAGCGGTTGGCCTAACTCGTGAAGTACATAATTCGTGATGTCGGCAACGTTATTGATTGGCCGTTGACCAATCTCGTTAAGACGCATTACAAGCCAGTTGGGTGATGGCCCAATTTTCACGCCCCGCACAACACGGGCCGCATAACGCGGACAAAGACTTGGGTCTTTGATTTCAACGGTGGCGAAATCGCTTGTTTTTCCTTGAGTTTTTGCGACTTTGGACTTTGGACTTTGGACTTTGGACCGCTCGATTACCGAGACTTCGCGCGCAATTCCGACATGAGAAAGACAATCAGGACGATTCGAAGGGACCTCGACGTCAAGCAATGAATCGCCGTCCTTCTCCTCGACGGAATCGATGGCGAGGCCAACCATTGTGAGCCGTTCCCGCAATTCGAAGGGAGACAGCTTGGTGCTGGTAAGCTCGCGCAGCCAGTTGTAACTAATCAGCATAGTTCGTTGTCAGTAGTCAGTGGTCAGTAGTCAGTTGTTAGTAGTCTGTCGCATTCTTGTGAGCAGAAGTTTTGTGTTTACAACTGACCACTGACAACTAACCACTGACCTGCCTCCTAATCAAACTGTTCGAGAAATCGCACGTCGTTTTCGAAAAGCAGGCGAATGTCATCAAGGCCATACATCAGGGCGCACATGCGATCGATTCCGAGTCCAAAAGCGAAACCGGAGTAGACTTCCGGATCAACACCAGCAATCCGCAGCACCTTCGGATGAACCACGCCTGAGCCCCCAAGTTCGATCCAGCCGGACTGTTTGCAAATGCGACAACCGGTGCCGCCGCATTTGAAACAGCTAAAGTCAAACTCTGCGCTGGGTTCAGTGAACGGAAAATACGAAGGCCGAAAACGAGTGACTGTCTGCGCGCCAAACATCCGGCGCAGAAATTCTGCGACAGTTCCTTTTAAATGGGCCATCGTGATGCCGCGGTCAACGCATAAGCCTTCGACTTGAAAGAACATCGGATTATGAGTCGGGTCGGGAGTATCGCGGCGAAACACGCGACCGGGAGCGATCATGCGCAGCGGCGCACCGCGTCGTTGTATTGCATGAATCTGCACCGTCGACGTCTGCGAACGCAGCGCAAAACCTTCGGTCGTATAAAAAGTGTCTTGAGGCGCACGGGCTGGATGGTTTTCCGGAATGTTCAGCGCGTCGAAGTTGTAGAAATCAGTTTCGATTTCGCGATCGTCTTCAATCGCATAACCTAGCGAGACGAAGATGTCTTCAATTCGCTCTCGCAATTTGGTTATCGGATGAATGTGGCCACGGCGCGGACGGCGGCCAGGAAGCGTCACATCAATGCGCTCCCGCTCGCTGCGCGCCGCCTGGAGCAAATCGCTGAGCTTCTCTTCGGCCGCTGCAATTTTCTCCGTAATCCTGGCTTCAACCTGTTGTACGAGCTGGCCGAAAGCGGCACGTTGATCGGGCGCTACTTTACCAATCAGTTTTTTGCTCGCAGAGAGCGCGCTTTTCTTGCCCAGATGCGTGATCCGTAAATCCGCCAGGGCGCGCTGGTCGGTTTCGGCCTCCGCCAAACTCAAAGACTGAGCAGAAGCATCCGTTAAGCGGGCAAAGCGTTCGAACTCATGCTCGAACGCTTTGCGTGCCGCTTCAACCTGGGTTTTTGGATTTTCCTGATTCGGGCTCTCGGTCATTAGTTAACGAACCGCCGATTCCCCTCTCCCTTTGGGAGAGGGGTTAGGGGAGAGGGCTTGGCGCCGCTAAACCCTCCCCTTTTATCCCCTCCCAAAGGGAGGGGAAATAAAACTCCTCGCAACAACTAAGCAGCAGCTTTTTCTTTCTTGCTGTCGAGCGCATTCTTCGCCTGCACCACGACTTCCTTGAAAGCGTCCGGTTGATTGACCGCGAGATCGGCGAGAACTTTTCGATCCAACTCAATCTCAGCGAGTTTCAGACCGTGCATGAGCTGTGAATAATTCAACCCGTTCAGACGCGCCGCCGCACCAATGCGCACGATCCAAAGACTGCGAAAATCGCGTTTCTTCAGTTTGCGGCCCGTGTAAGCGAAATTTAGTCCGCGCTCGACTGACTCTTTTGCAGAACGATAAAGCTTCGACTTGGTGCCGCGATAACCTTTCGCCAGCTTTAAAATCTTCTTGCGCCTTTCAAGACGCTTGTTTCCACGTTTTGCTCTTGGCATTACTGCCTCCCTTCCTCTGTCCGACAAACTTCAGTTTGTCGCTGTCCGTCCGACAAGTCCCGCTTGTCGCAATATCTATGATTAAAAAACGACGACAAACTAAAGTTTGTCGGACTAACCTAGGTCGAACTAATCTCTTCCGTACGGCAGCATTGCCGCCACACGCCCTTCATCGGATTTCGAAACCAGCCCGTCAATATCCAGCAGCCGTTTTCGCTTGTTGGTTTTCTTCGTCAGAATATGACGCGCGTGCGAATGGCCACGCTTCACTTTCCCGCTGGCAGTCAAGCGAAACCGCTTTGCCGCGCCTTTATGTGTTTTTAGTTTAGGCATAATTACTCCGTTCCCAGTCTCTAATCTCAAATGGTAAACGCGCTCCCTTACGGTCGGGCTACTGCCCCGATTTCTACCCACCCGCTATCGCAGGTGGTACTGATAAACCCTCTCTCGCGGTCGGGTTACTCCGCTTCCGGCTTAGCCATTGCCGGGACCACTGGCTGCTCCGGTTTCGTCCTCGCCACCACCGGCTGTTCCGGCTTACTACTTGCCGCCGGCCGTTCCGGCTTACTGACCGCAGCCACTGGATGTTCAGGCTTAGCCGTTCCTTTATGTTTCTTCGGTCCAAGAATAATGAACATCTGATTTCCTTCCATGCGCGGTCGGGCTTCTACTTCCCCCACATCAATCAGATCGTTTTCGAGTCGCTCAAGAATGCGCGCACCCAATTCACGGTGCGTCATTTCACGCCCGCGAAACCAAATGGTGGCTTTCACCTTGTCGCCTTCTTCCAGCCACTCGCGCGCGTGTTTCATGCGATAGCTGTAGTCATGATCGTCCGTGCCGGGCCGAAACTTAACTTCCTTAACGGTGATCGTGACCTGCTTCTTCTTCGCTTCATTAGCCTTCTTCTTAGCTTCGTATTGAAACTTTCCGAAGTCGATGATGCGACAAACCGGTGGATCGGCTGTCGCCGCGACCTCCACCAGATCCAAACCTTGTTCTCTGGCGGCGCGAATGGCGTCTCGAATATCCATGACACCGAGCTGCTCGCCTTCTTCACCGATGACGCGCACCTGGGGAACGCGAATACGCTCGTTAATGCGGGCGATGGGCATGCGCCGGTTGTCCGGGCGCGAGCCGCGACCTCGAAAGCCTGTAGCTATTGCTGCACCTCCTGGGTTATGAGTTTCAAGTTCCGAGTTTCAAGTCTCAAGTTAACTCGAAACTCGGAACCCGCAACTCGAAACTATTGATTACTCAATGCGCGCAGCTCGACAAGCTTGCGCGCCATCTGAACGAAGTCGTTAGTAGACATCACGCCGATGTCGCCTTTGGTTCGTTCGCGAACCGCGACCGTTCCCTGTTCCATCTCGCGGTCGCCCAAAACCAACATGAACGGTGTCTTCTGCATCTGGGCATTGCGAATCTTCGCGCCAATTTTTTCGCTCTTCAGGTTTGACTCGACCCGCAGACCGGCCGCTCGGAGTTCGGCTGAAACCTTTTCCGCATATTCGTTGACGCGATCCGTGATAGGCAGCACAGCAACCTGTACCGGCGCCAGCCACATCGGAAATGCTCCTGCATAATGCTCAATCAATACGCCAAAGAACCGCTCCATCGAACCAAATAACGCGCGGTGAATCATGATTGGTTGGTGCGGCTTGTTGTCCTCGCCGATGTATTCAAGTTGAAAACGCGCCGGCAAATTGAAATCAAACTGCACCGTCGTTAACTGCCAGCTGCGTCCAATCGCGTCTTCCACGCGAATATCGATCTTTGGACCATAGAAAACGGCTTCACCTTCGATTCTCTGGTAATCAAGGCCACGCTCGTCTAAAGCCGCCGTCAGCGCTTCTTCGGCGCGCGTCCAATCTTCGTCAGAGCCGGGATAATGAACGCTGCCATCGGTGCCTCGCACCGAAAGCTCCACCTTGATGTCCTTAAAACCAAAGACATCAAACATGTGAAATGCAAAGTCGAGGCAACCGATAATCTCGCTATGCACCGTCTCGGGCGTGCAGAAGATGTGCGCATCGTCCTGCGTAAATCCACGCACGCGCGTCAAGCCGTGCAGCGTTCCCGACAATTCTGCACGATATACCGTTCCTAACTCAGCATAACGGATTGGCAAATCGCGATAAGAGCGCTGACCGGATTTGTAAATACCGATGTGGAACGGGCAGTTCATCGGTTTGATGCGAAATTCCTGCTCTTCAAACTCCATCGGCGAGAACATTGAATCCGCATAGTTCTCTTCGTGGCCGCTGGTGAACCACAACTCGCGCTTCGCAATGTGCGGTGTAAATACCAGGCCGTAGCCGCGCGCCGACAATTGTTCGCGCAGGTAGTCTTCCATCTCCTTGCGAATGGCGCCCCCTTTCGGATGCCAGAAAATCAAGCCCTGGCCATACTGTTCCTGAATCGAAAACAGATCGAGTTCGCGGCCCAGGCGTCGATGATCTCTTTTCTCTGCTTCTTCGCGCTGCTTTAACCAGGCATCCAGTTCTTCCTGCGAGAAGAAAGCGGTGCCGTAGATACGCTGCATCTGTGGTTGCGCCGCGTCGCCTTTCCAATAGGCGCCTGCAAGTGACAGAAGTTTGAATGCGCGCAGCTTGTTCGTGTTAGGCACGTGTGGGCCAAGGCAGAAGTCGATGAACGGCGAATTGTCGATGTAGTAAACACTGACTATCTCACCGGCCTTCTCCTCAATCAGCTCGCACTTCAATGGCTCGTCGCGCTCTTTAAAAATATCAAGCGCTTTCGCCTTTGAAATCTCTTCGCGGCGGTACGCAAGATTGCGGCTGGCAATCTGCCGCATTCTTTTTTCAATGATCGGGAGATCAGCTTCGGTTAAAGGCTGAAGAGCAATCACGTCATAGAAAAACCCATAGCGCGGATCTTCTAGCAGCGCCGGACCAATGCCAAGTTTCGTGCCGGGAAACAAATCAAGTACCGCGGCCGCGAGCAGGTGGGCCGTTGAGTGGCGCAGCACGTCTAAACCCTCAAGCGTCTGCGGCAGGACGGGCTCTATTTCCAAAGCCGCGCCGTTTTGCTGCGCATCAAGCGTGAAAGCCAGATCAACTTCGCGACCGTTGACGCGGGCCGCCAAAGCTTGCTTGGCCGCCTCGCGATCCAGTTTCTTCAAGGCCTCGCCAACGGTAACCGGCGCAGGAATCTGCGTCGCTGGTCCATGGCCAAGTTGTATGTTGATCTCGCTCATTTGATTCGTGAATCGTAAATCGTAAATAGTAAATCGGAATCGTGAATCTCTAATTCTGCGGCTGTGCCGTCTGATGAGCGGAACGGCTTCACCTTCCGCACATCATTCATAAGTTCCGCGATGCTGCGCCTCGCCGGAGGCAAAGCCTCATTCAATCAATTTAATCTAGCGGAAAGCCATAGGCTTTCCGCACGGAAGGCGGCAAAACCGCGAAAGCCTTCGCGCACGTCGCACGACAAAGCCCGAATAATGGCTCTGGCGCTTTCTATTCACGATTGACGATTCACTATTTACTGCTTCGATCGGATCTGATAGGAGCGCCTTCGCCGCAACCCGCCATAAGAGGCCGGTGATCAAAAACTAAAGAATCGAGTGTATGTTCGATTCATAACGAAGGTCTTCCGGAGCATCCTACCAAAAATAAGAACTGGCAAAGGACAAGTCATTCGGTCTCATTTGCCTGCAAACACTTCAATTTACGGGGCGGATTCTAACAAAGTACTACGAATGTGCGCAACCAGCGCGCCAATCAGATGACACAGCCGCTGAAACCATCAGTAACGCGCGCCGCCGACTGCTATCTTTGTAGTCGAAAAACCTCGTTTCTTCATCAAGGCCTCTACCCTGGGATCGTGCCCGCGAAACGAACGATAGCCTTCAGCCGGATCGATCGTATTGCCCACTGAGAAGATGTATTTGCGCAACCGCTCGGCTACCTTTCGATCGTAAGGGCCACCGCCCTCGACAAATGCCTGATACGCATCCGCCGTCAGCACGTCAGCCCACAAGTAGCTGTAATAGCCCGCAGAGTACGCATCGCTGGAGAAAATGTGCATGAAATGCGGCAGCCGGTGGCGCATGACGATTTCATGTGGCATGCCGAGTTGAGCCAAGGTTTCTTTTTCAAAAGCATCCGGGTCGATTTTCTTGTCACCGGCCAGGTGCAATTTCATGTCAACTAAAGCGCTTGCCAGGTACTCAACCGTAATGAAGCCCTGGTTAAAAGTTGACGACCGTTTGATGCGATCAACCAGGTCCTGCGGGATTGGTTTGCCCGTTTGATAGTGAACAGCAAAACGATTGAGCACTTCCGGCGTCGACAGCCAGTGTTCCAGAAGCTGCGAGGGAAACTCGACATAGTCGCGCGCCACCGCCGTGCCGGAAAGCGTCGGGTACGTAACGTTTGAGCTGAGACCATGGAGCGCATGGCCAAACTCATGGAACATCGTGCTCGCATCGTCCCAGGAAATTAATAAAGGCTCGCCGGATTTTCCCTTGACGAAGTTGGCGTTGTTCGAAACGATCGTTGTAACTTCGCCGTTAATTTTTTCCTGACTGCGATACGCGTTCATCCAGGCGCCGGAACGTTTCCCTGCGCGCGCATATGGATCGAAATACCAAAGACCAATGTGTTTCTTCGTAGTCCTGTCGGTCACTTCCCACACCCGAATATCCGGATGAGCAACAGGCACATTGGTCACCGGCGTGAAGTTGAAATTGAATAGCTGACCGGCAACCCAGAAGATGCCTTCACGCAACTTCTCGAGTTGCAGATACGGTTTCACTTCATTCTGATCGAGATCGTATTTCTGCTTGCGAACCTTTTCGGCGTAGTAACGATAATCCCACGGTTCGATTTTGATACCAGCGGCTTCCTTGTCAGCCAGCGCCTGCATGTCGGCGACTTCTTCATGAACGCGCGCGACTGCCGGTTTCCAGACTGCTTCCATCAACTCCATGGCGCGCTCTGGCGTTTTCGCCATTGAGTTTTCCACACGCCAGTGCGCATGTGTGGGGTAACCCAGCAACTTTGCGCGTTCCGCGCGCAGCGCCAGTATCTGGGTGATGATGGCGTTGTTGTCATGCGCGTCACCGTTGTCACCGCGATTGACAAACATGCGCCATGCTTTCTCGCGCAAGTCTCGCCGATCGGAATAGGTAAGGAATGGATCGATCGATGAGCGGGTGTTCGTAATCACCCAACCCGTTTCCTTCTTGGTTGCCGCAGCAGCGGCGGCAGCGTCGCGGACTGATTGCGGCAAGCCGGCTAGTTCGGCATCGCTCTTAAGTGCGATGTATTGATCGTTCTCTTCAGCCAGAACGTTCTGACTAAAGTGCGTGAACAAACCAGCCAGAGCCTGGTTGATTTGGGACAAACGCCCCTTCGCTTCCGTGCCGAGCTTCGCACCCGAGCGAACAAAATTTGTGTAATAGAGCCAGGCAAGGCGTTGTTGTTCCGCAGTCAAGATTTACGATTTGCCCGCTATGAAAAAGATCGTCCGCCACATCCTGATTGTTCTCGCGCTAATCGCAATCTCTTTGGTCGTGCTGCGAAACTACTGCCCGACATCTGGTCTGGCGTTAACCACACAGCGACGCGACTTTCATCAACTAAAAAATCGGGCAGCACTACCGCGTCAATCGGATTTTAACGCACGCGTTACGCTGGAAGCATTTTTGCGGCCCGGCGAAGATCAGTCACGCTGGTCCCAATCGCACGCAGCTAGCATTGAAGGCTATGTTGTTTCCGTCAGTTCAGGTCCACTGGAATCTGCAAACTGCTTTTGCCATCGCGATACGCATATCATGCTTGCGCTGCGGCCCGACGCGCCGCCGCGGCAGCAGATTGTCGTGGAAGTAACTCCTTGTATTAATGGAAATGCGCAAGCACTGGCGCCGGGATTTCAATTGGCAAGCCCTGGGAAAACAAACGAGATCGTTCCGCTGACGGATTGGTCGGAGGAAACATTGAAGCACGAGTTAACTGGTCGTCGGGTTCGTTTCGAAGGTTGGCTTTTCTTTGATTCACACCATGCGGCCGAAGCTGAAAACACAGCACCGGGAAGAGCAAACAACTGGCGCGCTACCGCCTGGGAACTTCATCCGGTGACGAAGATAGAAATACTGCGGTAGATTAATTTTACTTTGAGCTTTGGGCTTTGAGCTTTGTATTTTGGACTTGGGGCTTGGGGCTTGGGACTTGGGACTTGGGACTTGAGGTTTGATGAACTTGAAACTTGGAACTTGAAACTTGAAACTTAAAACTATGATACTTGTCTTCATTCACGGCGCGCCCGCCGCCGGCAAGCTCACAGTTGCGCGCGAACTCGCTCAACTCACCGGCTTTCCTCTGTTTCATAATCATTTGACGGTTGATTTGGTTAGTTCCCTTTTTGCTTTCGGCACCGTGCCTTTCGTTCACTTGCGCGAACAGATTTGGCTCGCCGCCTTCGAGCAAGCCGCGCAAGACGATCTCTCGCTGATCTTTACTTTCAATCCGGAGCGCACAGTAAACGAGACATTTGTTCAGGAGACCATTGACGTTATTGAATCGGCACGTGGACGAGTTATTTTCGTTGAATTAACCTGCGATCAGGACGAACTTGAGCGGCGGCTGGAGCAGCCTTCGCGGAAGGAATTCGGCAAGTTGGGCTCGCTCGAACAGTATCGATCTCTAAAAAACGAAGGCGCCTTCGACTTTCCAAAACTTCCAAACGGAATCTTACTCGACACGACAAATAAATCACCAGCAGACAGCGCGCGGCTAATTAGTGAGTTAATCGCGTTATTTTAGTCTTTCGTAAACTTCAAGCGGTTCAGAGTCCAAGCTTTAGCTTGCTCCTTATTAAACAGAAGGCAAACTAAAGTTTGTACTCTGAACCGCTTGAATCCATTCTTAGAACGTAAACTTCACCGCCAACTGCACCTGCCGCGGATCGCCCACGCCAAATCTCAAGAACCCGTCGAAATTAACCAGGGATGGAGTGGACAGCGGGTTTATGTTGTTCTTGTTGTTGAAGGTATTGAACATCTCAATGACTGGAATCAGCGCATAGCGTTCGCCAAACTTGAAGGGACGCTGTAAACGCCAATCAAATGAGAAGTATTTATTGTCTTTGCGCAACGTATTGCGGTTCGTTGCTGTTCGCACAGCAGGCGTTATCGGTTGCGCGCTGCGCGCCTGGATGCGCGGAGTGAATTGAAAGCCCTTAGGCAACTCCGCGTACACGTAAAAGTTGAACTTGTGGCGGATGTCGCGATCAGAAAGCGCGTAGTCAAAACTCAAGTTGAGCGGATCGAACGAACGATCGGTGAATGGATCACGCTCGTTTGAATCGTCGTCTTTGTCTTTCGATAGTAGGTAGTTCCACTCAAGCTGATAGCCTTTGCTGAAGCGTTTTCTCATGCCCACCGTAAAGCCATTGTAAAGTGATTTGCCAGCGGAGGAGGTGACAAACACGTCGCCAAGTTGGGGGCCGAAAAAACCCGTGCGGCCATAATTCAGGAAGCGAGTGAGGTGAACGCCCTTCGCATGAGTGAAGTCAAAATAGACCGTCCAGTTGGTTGCTATTTCCTGCTCGAAGGCGGCGTTGGTGGTGTAAATGCGGGGGTTGGCATAATCCCGCGAAAACACAGAAACTCCGGTAAAGTCGTTGAACTGACCCGGCGGCAATGCCGGCGGGATGACGACACCTGGAAAGGCTGGCGGATTAACACCGAACCCGATGATCGCCGTGTTGAAAAATGTGCCCTGAAGCTGGACTCCATTAGTAGTGAGAGGCTGGACCTGCGTAAGCATGTTTTGCCGCGCGTAGTATACGCCATAGCTTCCTCGCAAAACTGACTTGCCCTTCTTGGATATATCCCAGGCAAAACCAACCCTCGGCTGGAACTCTTTCTTAGGACTGTGCAGCGTGCCGTCAGACGGGAATCGCGGGTCGTTGAGAAATCTTCCGTAGGCAGTTTGCGCCGGTGGTATGAACGGCTGTGGAAATATTTGTGCTTCCCAACGTAGGCCGTAATTCAAAGTAAGATTCGATCTCACTTGCCATTTGTCCTGAATGAACAGGCCATAATCCTGATTGTCAAACTTGGAAGCGCCGTCGGCATCCTTGGCTGCTCCGGTCCTCCCTCCACGTCCAATAAAGCCAAGCAACGGACCCGGACCAAAAGCTAAAGCGCTATTGAAGGAATAACCGGTCGGACACGAGGCCGCTATCCTGACATCCCCAAAAGTTCCGTCGCTACACTCGGCAACGGTAGG
>JBDUCB010000099.1:0-3379 GCA_040003695.1 bacterium | reverse complement strand
CGACATGCGATGCTCGCTGGTCCGACCAAGTTTGCGATGTGCTTTTAAGTGCCGCATGACTCATGTCCAACAACCTTCAGATTGTCGCTCTCTTTAAGTTTCTCTACGACAAACTGAAGTTTGTCGGACAACAATTACAGCTCGTCGTCTGCAAAGTCGCTCAAGTCCGCGCCGTCGCGACCGCCGGTGCCCGGAATTGGATTTCCCTGCTCGTCAAATTCCATCCCAAAGTCGAGGCCCATGCCGTTCAGGATTTCCTTAATTTCGTTGAGCGACTTTTTGCCGAAGTTCTTCGTGGCAAGCATCTCGCGTTCGCTGCGCTGCACCAGGTCGCGAATGGTTCTGATATCAGCATTCTTCAAGCAGTTGTACGAGCGAACTGACAGCTCCAGCTCATCAACCGATCGGTCGAGCTGATCGTTACGCGGCAACGGTGGGCGCTCGATCTTCGAATAAGCAAAATCGTCCGTGTCTTCTTCGAAGTTGATGAAGATGGACATGTGGTCCTTGATCAACTTTGCCGCCAGGCCAATGGAATCTTCCGGCTTAACTGAACCGTCGGTCCAAACTTCGATCGTAAGTTTGTCAAATTCCGTGTTCTGCCCCAGGCGCGCAGCTTCGACGGTGTAATTCACCTTCTTGACCGGCGTGTGCACAGAGTCGATTGGGATGTAACCAAGCGACAGGTCTTCGTCAAAGTTGCGATCGGCGGAGACGTAACCACGTCCGCGTTTCAAACGCATCTCAACTTTCAGCGAGCCGCCTTCGCTCACCGTAGCGATGTGCACTGAATCGTCCAATATTTCAACGTCGGCATCGGCTTCGATATCCGCCGCCGTAACTTCGCCGGCCGACTCCTTCGAGATTCTCAACGTTTTGGATTCGTTACCGTGCAACTTAAAGGGCACCTGTTTTAAATTCAAAATCACGTCCGTCGCATCTTCGACGACGCCTTTAATCGAAGAAAACTCATGTTCGACTCCTTCGATTTTTACCGCCGTGACAGCGGCGCCTTCGATAGAAGAAAGCAGGGCGCGACGAAGGGAATTACCCACCGTTGTGCCAAAACCACGCTCGAAGGGCTGCGCCGAAAAGCGCCCATAGCGTTCAGTAAGTGTTTCAGAGTCTGCCGCCAAACGACGCGGCATTTGAAACCCGGTCCACAGATTATTTTGGTCCATAGCCATAGCTTTGATTCCCGATTTTAGAAATGCTGTTATCCGCAGGCCACGTTCGCCGCAGGCCTGGGGGTCTTATTACTTGCTATACAGCTCGACGATTAGTTGCTCGTTGATCGAGCGATCGATATCTTCGCGCGCCGGCAGTCCGCTAATGCGAGCAGACATCTCGCCGCCATCCTGCGAAATCCACGAAGGGCGGCCGCGTCCAGAGGCGGTTTGCCACGCACTTTCAACGTGCGGATTCTTTTGGCTGCCTTCTTTTATGGTGATTGTTTCCCCTGCTCTAACCTGATACGAGGGAATGTCGACTTTGCGACCATTGACCATCACGTGGCCATGGTTCACAAGCTGGCGAGCCTGACGCCGGGAGGTAGAAAAGCCGGCGCGGTAAACTGCATTATCCAACCGCCGCTCAAGCAGGAACAGCAGGTTCTCACCCGTGATCCCCTTCATGCGGGCTGCGCGTTCGAAATAATTGCGGAATTGTCCTTCGAGGATGAAGTAGATGCGTTTGACCTTCTGCTTTTCGCGCAACTGCTGGCCATAACCGACCAGCGCCTTGCCGCGACGCATAGTATTGCCGTGTTGTCCGGGTGGCTGTGTGCCCCGTTTTTCAATCGGACAAGATGGCTTGTAACACCTGTCACCTTTAAGGAAAAGCTTTGCACCTTCGCGGCGGCACAAACGGCACACCGCATCTCTATACCTAGCCAAGTTGTTTCTGCCTCCAGTCTATAAGACGGAAAAGTTTACAGGCCTGCTCGAAAAATTTTGGATTTCAAATCTGAGATCTGAAATCTCAAATCCAAAATCAGAAGGCCCTTCGTCCTTTAGGTTATTCAATGTCAAATCTATAATCTCAAATCTGAGAATCACGGATCTCAAAAACTAAACTCTGCGACGCTTTGGCGGACGACATCCGTTGTGCGGAATGGGTGTCGTATCGCGAATCGTTACTACCCTGATGCCTGCATTCGCTATGGCTCGAATCGCTGATTCACGACCGCCGCCCGGTCCCTTCACGCGAACCTCACATTGCTGCATACCCGCTTCGTGTGCCTTCTTCGCGGCCTCGTAAGCAGCCTGCTGTGCGGCAAATGGAGTTCCTTTGCGCGAGCCGCGGAATCCGCGTGCGCCAGCGGACGATTGCGCGATCAGATTACCCTCCAAATCGGTAATCGAAATCATCGTATTGTTGAAAGAGGCTGCGATGTGCGCAATACCGGCCGGCACATTTTTCTTCTCTTTCTTGCGAAAAACTTTTTTCTTTCCAGTAGTAGCTTTTGCCATAACTTGTAGTCAGTAGTCAGATAGTCAGTAGTCAGTAGTCAGTAGTAATCGCGGCCTGCAACTGACCACGGACAACTGACAACTAACTATTTCTTTCCAGGCGCTTTCTTCTTGGCGATCGTGGCTCGTCTCGGACCTTTGCGCGTGCGTGCGTTTGTGTGCGTGCGCTGTCCGCGAACTGGCAACGCTCTGCGATGTCGCAGACCGCGATAGCAGCCAATATCCATCAGCCGCTTGATGTCCATCTGGACGCGTTTGCGCAAGTCGCCTTCGATCTCGCCCTGTGCTTCCAGAATAGCCCTGATTCGACTAAGCTCGTCCTCGCTCAGATCCCTGACGCGCGTATCAAGGTTCACCGCGGCTTCCTTCAGAATCGAGCTCGACCGCGAACGGCCGATACCGTAAATGTAAGTCAGACCCACTTCGGCTCTTTTGTTCGGTGGAAGATCGACGCCTGCTACACGTGCCATTTTTGAACTACTCTCCGAGTTTCTCTGCCAAAATGATTTTTAATTGGCAATCCGCAATCGCAAATCGCAAATGCCTTATCCCTGTCGTTGTTTGTGTTTAGGATTGACGCAAATCACGCGCACCACGCCTTTGCGGTGAATGACCTTACACTTGTCGCACATTTTCTTAACTGAAGCGCGAACCTTCATTGCTACACCCCCCAAACTTCACTCACTTGTAACGGTACGTAATGCGGCCACGATTGAGGTCGTAAGGCGAAAGCTCTACAAGCACTCGATCGCCCGGGAGGATGCGAATAAAATGCTTGCGCATTTTTCCCGAAATGTGCGCAAGCACCTGATGCTGGCTCTCTTCCAACTCCACCCGAAACATTGCGTTCGGCAAGGTCTCCAGGACCTTTGCCATAACCTCAATAGCCTCTTCCTTCGCCATATCCT
>JBDUCB010000353.1:0-3381 GCA_040003695.1 bacterium | reverse complement strand
TCGCCGCATAAACGTCGTCTGGTAAATCTCCAATATACAAAAACTTTTTCTTTGCGCCGAGAATTTTAGCGGCTTCAAGTAATGAGAACGGATGGGGTTTGCGCAGAGAAGTTTTTGTTTTTTGTTCTGGCTTGCTGCTCTTGCAAGAATCGTTTTGCATAAGAATTGAGAAAATGAGAGGTGCAAACAGAAATAGAACGCAATGGATGTTTCTCATGTCGAGGGCATCTTAAATCCCGCGCCGTCCGCTGGCAAATCGACTGGCATCTCCAAACTCTTTTTTCCCGAATTGACGTCATGGACGGTTCACGCTATAAGCCTCGATGGACTATTTTGTTGCAGCTATCTGATGAAACTTTTTCCTATTCTATTGCTTGTTTCCGCTCTTGCGATTTCACCAGCGGTGCCCATTGTCGCCCCGCACGTCATAACTCAATCTCAGCCCAAGGTTGAGAAGAGACTAAGCCGTGAAATAGACGGGGTTGAGGATCAACTCCGCAAAGCCATTGCGAGAAAAGACGCTAAATCCCTCGATCGCCTTCTTGCCGATTACTATGCCGATGCTTACGAAGGAAGCGAGCGAGCGTTCGGAAAGAAACCAACTCTCGCCGAGTGCAGAGCCGGCACCCTGCACTATTACAAGATTGATAAAGAAAGAAAATTAACTGTCCGCGGCGGGGATATAATTCAGCTGGAAGGTATCTCAAGGCTGAACGAAAAGTCAGCTGGCAATACGGGGACTGAATCCGAGGTGCACGTGACGCGCCTTTGGTCGCGCGAGAGTGGCCATTGGAACCTAATTTCACAAACCGTAGGACTACATGATGAGGACGCGGAAAACAAATAACTTTTTCAGCCTTTCAGCCAGCCAAATATTCCATGCACCACAGTCTCGCGATTCTCTTCGTAAATAGCGCGCGTTAGCGGAATGCCCATGGGACAAGCCTTAACGCAATTCTGTGCGTTACCGCAGTTGGTTATCCCGTCCTCTCCCATAATTCCTTCCAAACGCTCATCGCGCGTCATCTTGCCGCTCGGATGCATGTTGAAGAGGCGCACCTGCGCGATCGCCTGCGGGCCAATGTAATTGTCGCCCTCATATTGCGGACAAGCCTCGAGACAGCAGCCGCAAGTCATGCAGCGCGAGTATGCATAACGCTCCTGCACTTCTTCCTGGTCCATCCGCGGGCCTGGCCCGAGATCGTGTGTGCCATCCAGCTCAACCCAGGCGTGAACACGCTTGAGGTGATCAAACATTTGCGAACGATCGACTACCAGGTCGCGAATGTTTGGGAACTTGGACATGGGCTCGAGTTTTATAGGTTGTTCAAGATTATCAATTAACGCCGAACACGATTGACGGGCGCGTCCGTTGATGATCATGGTGCAGATGCCACAAACCTGCTCCAGACAATTCATTTGCCACACCGGCGGCGTGGTGGGCACGCCTTCCTTGGTAACCGGGTTCTTCTGAATCTCCATCAAACAAGAAATGACGTTGAGGTTTGCGCGGTAGGGAAGTTCAAAAACTTCCCAGTACTGCGGTGAGTCGGGATTCGCGCGCCGGCGAATGTGAATCTCGACCGTCTTCGGCGGAACGCGAGTGGCTTTGGTAGTGTGCACTTGGGCTGACATGGTTTTCTGTTTTAGCCAGGTAGACACGGAGCAGTGGACGATAACTCAAGGCAGAAAATCTCGGGATTGGGAAGGGTGGCTTGCCCCCGCTGAGCTTGAGTACCATTCAACGAGCGGGGGTAAACCACCCTTCCTAACTGCGATTTGCTTGCTTGAGTCATTTTTATTTCCATTTTTTAATTCCTAGGTTCTTTCAGCCGGCGCGGCCGGTCGTGCTGCTGCCGGATCCGGCTTCTTCTCCTGCTTCGCCTTGCTGTAATCACGTTTCCGCGGCGGGATCAGTGAGATGTCAACCGCGTCATAAGAAATGACCGGACCTTCGCCTGAATACTCGGCGATCGTAGTCTTCAAAAAGTTTACGTCGTCGCGTTCGGGAAACTCCGGTTTGTAATGCGCACCGCGCGACTCATTGCGGTTCAGCGCGCCCAGTGTGATCACCCGCGCCAACTCAAGCATGTTGTCGAGGTGTCGCGCGTGCGGCAGCGCCATCGTGGCCCATAGATTCGAATCGTTGATTGAGATGCGTTTGTAGCGATCCATCAACTCCAGCAGTTTGTTATCAGTTTCTTTCAGCTTGTTGTTGTAGCGCACCACGGTGACATTGTCGGTCATCGACTTGCCCATCTCCTGATGCAGCCCGTACTGGTTCTCAGTTCCGCTTTGCTTAATCAATGCATCGTTTATTTCCTGTTGCTTTCTTAATTCCTGATCGTATACATGTGAACCATTCGAGCCATTGCGTTCAACTCCGATCGCATACTGAATAGCCGCCGGCGCCGCTACGAACCCGCCGTAAACGCAACTGACCAATGAATTCGCGCCAAGGCGATTGGCCCCGTGGATGGAATAGTCGCACTCGCCCGCTGCCAACAGTCCGGGAATGTTTGTGCGCTGATCAAAATCAACCCACAGGCCGCCCATCGAATAGTGCACGCCAGGAAAAATGCGCATCGGCACGTGGCGCGGATCGTCGCCTACAAACATTTCGTAAATTTCCAGAATTGCGCCCAGCTTGCGATCGAGTGTCTCGGCCGGGATGTGCGTCAGATCGAGATAGACCTGATTGTCGCGCGCGACGCCTTTGCCTTCGATGCAGACCTGGAAAATTTCGCGCGTGGCGATGTCGCGCGGCACCAGGTTTCCGTACGCGGGATACTTCTCTTCGAGGAAATACCAGCGTTCTTTTTCCGGAATTGAAGAAGGTGCACGCGTGTCGCCCGGTTGGCGCGGCACCCAGACGCGGCCGCCTTCGCCGCGCGCTGATTCCGACATCAAACGCAGCTTGTCTTCGCCGGGGATCGATGTCGGATGTACCTGAATGAATTCGCCGTTCGCATATTTCGCGCCCTGCTGATAACACGCGGCCACTGCGCTACCGGTGCAGACCATCGAGTTGGTCGACTTGCCGAAAATTAGTCCTGGCCCACCGGTCGCAACGATCACTGCGTCAGCAGGAAACGCTTTCAACTCGAGCGTTTGCAAGTTCATCGCAATCAGGCCGCGGCAAACCTGAGCATCGTCGAGCACGAGGGACAACATTTCCCAGTGCTCAAACTTTCGCACCTTCCCATTGACTTCATAGCGACGCACTTGCTCATCAAGTGCGTAGAGTAACTGCTGGCCGGTGGATGCTCCCGCAAATGCGGTGCGGTGGTGTTTAGTTCCGCCGAAGCGACGAAAATCAAGCAGGCCTTCGCTGGTGCGCGAGAAGGGAACGCCCATGCGATCGAACAAATAAATGATCGA